>CP004371.1:5710000-6010000 GCA_000597885.1 Flammeovirgaceae bacterium 311 | reverse complement strand
GTCAAAGTGTAATAGACTTCCTCTACGCCCTTGGCTGCTGTCTGCAGGAGCTGGGAGGTGTGCCACAGGTACTGGTGCCGGATAATCTAAAGGCTGCTGTAGTGAAAACCAGCCGTTATGAACCCGATATCAACAGAGCTTTAGAGGACTTCGCCAACCACTATAATACCACTGTTATTCCGGCCCGTGCCGGTAAGCCAAAAGATAAGGCACTGGTGGAAAATCAGGTAAAGCTCATCTACAGCCGGGTATATGCCAAGCTTCGTAACCAGCAATTCTTTGATCTGGCCTCGCTTAATGCAGCTATCAAAGAAAAGGTAAGGGAGCACAACCAAACCCGCATGCAGCAGAAGCCTTATTGCCGGGAGGAAAGATTCCTTTCTAAAGAAAAGCCCCTGCTACTACCACTACCAGCTACAGGCTTTGAACTAAAACAGTACCGGGAACTGAAGGTGGGGCAGAATAACCACATCTACCTTTCTGAAGATAAGCACTACTACAGTGTTCCCTATACCTACATCGGCACCAGAGTTAAGGCGATCTACACCCGCTCCATGGTCTATGTGTATGGTCAGGGTAAGCAGATAGCCGTTCATGAACGCAAGCAGCGCATGGGCGCCTACAGTACCCATAAAGAACACCTCTGCTCACATCATCGCCACTACCTGGAGCGAAGTCCGCAGTACTATCTACAGAAGGCTAAAGAAACTTCCGATGAACTGCACCAGCTCTTGGAACTGGTGTTCCAACAAGACAGGTATCCAGAGCAACTCTACCGTAGCTGTGATGGCTTGATGCGCCTGCAGCGTAACTCGGATGCTGCCGCCTTCGCCAGGGCCTGCCAGCTGGCCATAGACTATCAGAACTACTCCTACAACTTTGTACGCAACCTGCTGGAAAATAAAATGGTGGAGCTCCAGCTAGGATCTGCTAAAGAACAGGCACTACCCCCTCACAAGAATATCCGGGGCAAAGAATACTTCAAACAAGTCTAACCCAATAACAAAGATGAACCCAATCGAAACACAGTTGAACCAGCTTCGCCTCTACGGCATGAGCCGCCATTGGCAGGGGCTACTAGAAACCAGAAGAAGCCATGAACTCTCCCTTACAGAAGGTCTGCAACTACTGCTGCAGGCAGAAGATGATTATCGCTCTGATAAACGTTTTGAGCGCCTGCAGAAGAATGCCCGCTTTCGCTATCAGGCTTCCATAGAAGAGCTGCATCTGGAGGCAACCAGAGGCCTTGATAAAGGCCTGATCAACAGCCTGGCTACCGGAGAATATCTCTCTAAGGGGGAGTCAGTACTGATAAGTGGGGCTACCGGCTGTGGTAAAAGCTTCCTGGCTTCTGCTCTGGGGCACCAGGCCTGCGCCCAGGGCTACAGAGTAGCTTACTACAATGTGCAGAAACTGCTACTTAGAAGTAAAATGTCCAGACTGGACGGCACCATCTACAAGTTCATGGAGAAGCTCTCCAAAACAGATCTGCTGATCCTGGATGACTTTGGCCTCACACACCTGGAACAGCAGCAGCGGCTGGATCTGATGGAGATTATCGAAGACAGGCATGGAAAGGCTTCCACTGTTATCGCAAGTCAGCTGCCGGTGGCCAGTTGGTATGATGTCATCGGAGAAGATACTATCGCAGATGCTATTCTGGACCGCCTGGTCCATGGCTCATACAGAATAGAGCTAAAAGGTGAGAGTTTAAGAAAAAAACGGTAACATTGTCAGTCCATCGTCCTCTGTAAACCTCTACCTGCTAGAGGGGTCAGTATCACCGAAACAGGGGGTCAGCATTACCGAAATATCCAGGTGGCACCTGCTCTGTACTAGGTAAGCTCCATGAGCCCTTGTTAGCCTCTCTGGCTGTCTACTCATCCATCAGCAAAGTTTTATCCTGCAGGTACTGCCTATATACCCAAGCCATACCCTCCTGTACCATTTTTTTATTTATGTGAGTACCTCCTAAATAGACATGCCCTACTAGCCTGCCGTATCGGTCTGTATCTGTCTTAGTTACCCTGACATCCTTATTAAATATCAGCTCAGATAGCATTTGCTTAGCCCTTGTGCCGAATGGCTGGGAGCTTTCTGGTGTATCTATCTCAGCTAGCCTTACCTTAATCTGCTTCTTATCCACTGTAAGGAGAGTAAACGTATCCGCGTCTGAAACTCCCACCACTCGCCCCTTTTACTCTTGCGAGGCGGCACAGTGCACCAGCAGAAGCAGTAAAAATGTGGGTAGTGGTACAGAATGTATGATAGGTGAATAAAAGCAGTAGGTTTTGGTTTAGAGGGAGTTATGTGCGAAATAACACTCTCAATCACCTGTCCCTACTGCCGTAGTAGTAAGGTATGGAAAAACGGCCTTAAGGCCAATGGAAGGCAGAATTTTCTCTGTTCCAGCTGCAGGAAGCAATTTCAGCAGGACTATGTCTACAAGGGCTGTTGCCAACAGCAGCGAAAACAGGTTGTCAAGATGCTCATCAGGAACTGTGGGCTTCGGGATATCGAGTTTATCACTGGAGTACACAGGCAAACAGCTATAAACATCCTGGAGCAAAGGGTCCAGCAATTGCAGTTTAAACACTGGCAGAGCAGCTACGATCTAGTTCAAATTGGTGAGCTATACAGCTTTGTTGAGAGCAAAGAAAATAAGCAATGGCTTATTTATGCCTATGCTCCCGAGGCTGATGAAGTCCTGGCTTGGCAGTGGGGAGACAGAAGCATGGAAATATAGAACTGCTCTACAAGCAGCTTGACGAGCTTCAGATTGAGTTATTCTGTACCGATGACTGGAAAGCTTTCTCAGCCGTACTACCTGCTGAAAAGCATCTGATCGGAAAAGCGGGCACTAAACACATAGAAGGGGTGAATACCAGCCTTAGGGCCAGAAATAGAAGACTTGTTAGACGAACCACCTGCTTCTCAATGAAATTGAAGAACCATCAGCTACATATGAAGCTGATTCTATACAATAGAAACTATCATACATTTTAGACCAGAGCCCATTAAAATATTCTTTTAACGCTACAATCTCTGATTCTCTTTCTTTGTAATTCTCTATCAAGGTTGCCTTACTTGAACTATCGAATCCTCCAAAAGCAGCAAAGATTGCCAGAAACTGAAATGTATAGTAGCATATCGCTCCAATAATAATGAAAGCTAATGAGCTGAATATTATTTTGCTGGATCTTGTCATCTGATCAATTTGAAATTTTTAATAATTAAAACTTTTCCAGTATCCAAATTCTTTGAAATTAGCTCGTAACATCTTCCATTCGTGATGTTAACATTTACATTAATTAATACACTTCCGCCCTTGAAATTAAGCTTAGTTAAGGTAAATCTAACAACACTTATATCATCATAACTCAAAGTTTTTATAGTACTGTTTAGCCAGCTCAAATCATAAGATTCAACAGATAGCGCGTGCTGCGTCCACCACTTACCGCCTACCGAAATGTATATCCCTTTTTCTGCCAGACTCTGTAAATCACGGGTGGCTGTGGGTTTGATGCCTGGATAATAGAGATCCACTTCCTGGCATTCATCCCTCCTTCAAAACCATCTGGTCCGGCATCCAGCATGCACCGGATTCCTTGAGGAGTTCTTCCTGCTTTGGCAGGAACTGGTTGATCTCCAGAAAAGTTACCTCTTTCTGCTTCTCAAGCACCGAATGATCAGGATATAACGGTACAGGTATTGATGCTTCGCAATGGCTGGTTTACTTGATTTTCAGCTAAGGTAGACCCATGCTGCGACAAAGGTGTCTCAGCTAAAAAGATTGAAAAAAATATCTTAACTGATCGAGTATATAAACGTGTTTATCATCATCAGCTGGCTCAGCCTGCTGCATAAGAGGTTAGCACAAGCTCATGGCCTGGTACCCATTTTGCCAAACAGCCATTACACAAAGGGGCTAATTCCACTTCCAATCCAGTTTTTTATGCCAGGGAATATGATACCCCTCCAAATTGCCTACTAGTTCCTGCTTGAACTGTTCAATATCATCCATTGCCTTCGGAACAATGAGAGATTCACCACTTCTTACTTTAACTAAGATATGGGTGGCAGTTTCATTCACTTCTTCGAACTCCGAGAGTTTGATTTTGCTCTCCATACCATTAGAGTTACATATAAGGAAGCCTTCTTTGAATTCAACTTCTGATGCTACTCCAAACTTGTTTTTGTAATGCTCCCTTAGATGCTTTTGATAGGACCTCTTTACAAAACTTGGATAACGCAGCGGAAAATACACGAAGAAAACTGCTGCCATTATCAATACATAGTTAGTCAGCTTAGTATAATCACTTAAGTATGATACCAGGCTAATGATCAGGAAAAAAAGCACCCCCATTAGCCAGGTCCGGATCATTGTCTTTCTATGATTAGCTGATCCTGAAGCAGTGAATAACTGATGACTTAAATAGTCATCCTCGTCAAGAATAAACCTGTACATCATTTATAGGAGCCGGTTATTATTGTTGATAGTTTCTAAGTGCTTAGCATAAAATAATGCTTCACCAATTAGGTTGAATTCTGTTAGAGCTGCTGTTGGTCACATCTACCCTCCTGATCATCACACTATCCGCGGCAAAGTCATGCATAGCCCGCTTTTGTGTGTTAGAGTGTATTGTCAGGAAAGAAATCCAGCCCAGGAGCCCTTTGGTGAAAAATCGAAAATAAGCTTTCCCCAGTGAAATGGGTTGCGCAGTGTCATAAACACTTCTCACCCTGATATTCATCATCCTTTGACCAAGCGTAGCGGAATAACAGGTAAGTAAGGGCTCGTAGGTCAGTAGGAGTATTCCTACCACCGTAAGGATAAGGCCTGTTTTATATTGAGCATCTTCCACTGCTACGGAAAGCAAAACAAAAATGAGGAATAGCAGCATGCTGTCGATAAAGGTAGCTTGATAACGCTTTAGCAGGCTTGGGTATTCAATCTCTTCACCTCTCTGGGATAGGGCTTCAATCTGATTTATAGGGGAGGGTACATTTGCTGCAACAGCATCTGTAGTAGATTCTTGCTGCACCAGCAGTTGTATTGGCTTTGAGATATGAAGGATAGTGCCGAAATATAAATAAAAGGCCCCTATGATTTTCAACGTCAGGGAGTCTGCTTCAAACCCTCCTATTATGCAAAAAAGGGAATACAGCACAAGTAATACGGAAACCGCCCATTTGCTCCAGTTGTGCCCTTTGTACAGGAAATAAATAAACAATAAAAAGAAAAGCGTTTTAGCAAAGGCTCCTGCTACGTCCCCATTTCCATCCTGCAGCACTACATTTAAGAAGAATGCCTCACTCACTATGAAAATAGATGTGAGCAGGGTTAACAGGTTCTTAGCCTGCGTAAGTTGCCTGGTTTTTTCCATAGGTGTTTTTCGAATAGATAGCACTAGGTCACCTGATAAACAAAGATAGTTGCAATACAACAATATACAATCACCAATAATCTATAACTCTTACACTACATAATGCAGCTACTTGTCCTCTGCATGTTGCTTTCTATATTAAAGTAACTTATGTTAGGATGTTCTCTTTTAGATTACCATCAGGTATCCAACAGATCTAAGAGTAGCATGAACTTCAGCATATGAAATGCTTTATAAAAATTGTTTCAGCCTATTTATGCTTACTGTTATCAAACAGCCTGTGGGCCCAGGACAATGGTCTTTTCTTTAAATCATTTGAACCCGATTCGACTGACAAAGCCTGTAAGGAAGAAATGATGTTGGCAGAGAATGATTTTCTGTCAAACAATTATACCCTTAAGCTAAAGCCATCTCTCCACAGCAAAACCCAACAAAAAGTACTTAAATCTGACTTTGGCGTAAATGTGACATTGCTGGAACATTTTTTTGAAGACTGTTATAACTCCCATCTCAAGGCACTACTAAGAAAACACTTTGGCATGGACGTTTTGGAACGTACCAGCACTAAAGCAGATTCACTAGACAATGCAGGGGCTGGCAACAGAAACCAGCAATTTAAACCTGCAGGCTTAGATTTTAGAGAATACCTGATTCAGACGCTGACACAACAGGAGCTAGCCCGGCTAAGCATGAAATATAAAGGAGCACTCCTCTACATACAGCTGGATATTATTGCTTCTGGCGTCTGTACTGTAAGAGAGATCAATATTAACAGTAAAAGGCTACAAGATCCTATTATCTCTGCAGCACTCGATGGGAAAGAACTCTACTACCCAAGAATTGAAGATGGCCAAGCGGTAGCTACATGGATGGCATATCCAGTGAGATTCTAATGATTTTCATAGGCTAAAATACAATTAATGGAAAGCAGCAAGGAAACCTACTATGGGTTTAAGTACCTACCACTCATCATCGGAGCACTCCTGATAAGCTTTCCGGTCCTGAATTACTTCAATCCTGAATCTGCTACAGTAAATGGTGAAGCAGTAAAGCTGGACCCCTGGCTTTCGCTGATCATCCTGTTATGTGGCTGTTTAGCGATTCTTGCATTCCTTTATTTCAAAGACAGCTATGTGATGGTGGAAATCGGAAAACAGGCCATCCGAATCAAGGATGGCAAAGAGGAACTTTTGGTTAATTGGATAGGCGTTGAATCGGTAAATCTGATTTACTTCATTTTCCCACCCCTGTACAAGCTTAGAATTAAGGGCTATGATGACTACTTTCTCTTTACAACAGGGCGTTCCGGTTTCCATATCGCCGGTTTCACCAAAGATTTCAGCGAGGCGGGTGACCTGATCAACAAAAAGAAGAGGGAGCTAGGGTTTTGATAGTATACTATAGCTATTAACTACTGAAGAATTCATCATTACTAATAAATACTTCATAACATCCTTTCATCCTCTAAGAACATAAAGCACCTACTATGTCCACTCTTAAAAAAGCAATTGAAATTGCCGTTGTCGCACACAAAGACCAGGTTGATAAAACAGGCAGCCCCTATGTAGAGCACCTCTTTCGCGTCATGAACCTGGGGAAGAACGAGGAAGAAAAGATATGTGGTGTGCTGCACGACCTGGTGGAAGATACCTCCTGGACCTTTGAAGACTTGGCCAGGGAAGGCTTTTCTTCTGAAATTATAGATGCCCTACGCTGTGTCACCAAAACATCTGAAACCGAAGATTACGATGCGTTCATAGACCGGATAGTAGGCAACCGTCTGGCAGTTTCAGTAAAGATTAATGATCTAAGAGATAACCTGGACATTCGCCGCTTACCCATCATCACCGAAAAAGATGTGACCAGGCTCAACAAATACCTGAATGCCTATCGACGGCTGGTTGAGTTGAAAAATCAGTAGTTGAAAATTACTTACTGACTCTTCAGATCTGTTAACATTAACGTTAATTAACGCTACTACAGCCTTACAACCCCATTGTATTCTACCCCTTCTGTTTTTATAACACTTTTAATCATCCCTCCAAAATGGCTTATTTGTCAACACGACCTATAGTTGACATGGAAGGCGGTGCATCTGTTGGTTTGCTCCCCCACATTTTGTTAGGTTTGCTTCCCATCATCAAAGTAAGCTTTCCTCCCTTCACCAAATCAGCATGATAAAACCATGGCTTTGTTAATTTTTTTCCATTCAGGGTGGCTGATTGTATGTATCGATTGCTGGCGGACACCCCTTTAGCTTCAATGGTGAAGGTGTTGCCTGGATAATATTGGTTATCCAGATGAATAGTGATCTTTTCGAACAAGGGACTTCCAATCTCATAGATCGGTTCTGTGGCACCCCCACCATCCATTTCAAAGAGACCGATGGCACTCATGACAAACCAGGCTCCTCCCTGGCCCTGATCCTCATCGCCAGGCCAGCCATGTTCTGGAGTAGCCCCATAATATCTGTTCATTATCTCCCTTACCCAGTATTGTGTAAGCCAGGGCTTTCCACTGTAATTAAAAAGGTATGCCGCCTGCATATTAGGCTGGTTGCCATGGTTGATAAAGGCCGCTGAAAAGCGATCACCTGCCGGACTAAAGTTGCTTTCTTGTGATTGCAAAAATCCATTGTTCAGCCTTTCATTGAACGCTTCTCTTCCGATCATCTGCACCAGTTCGTTCATGTCATGGGGTACCATCCAGGTATACTGCCAGGCATTACCTTCTACAAAACCAGAGCCAAGCCACGACCAGCTGGTGGATTCTCTGTCTTTGATTACCGGTTCAAATTCTTTCAGCCATTCTCCGTTGCTGTACCTGGGCCGCACAAATTTGGTAACAGAATCAAAAACGTTCTTGTAGTTGTAGGCCCTCCTGGTAAAATATTCATAATCTTCTGTCTTGCCCAGTGATTTTGCCATCTGAGCAGCATTCCAATCATCGAAAGCATATTCCAGGGTATTGGAAGTTGGGCCTTCGTAGGTGGTGCCGAAAACATTATGGTGTGAGCTTGGTCCGAAAGGCACATATCCCAATGCTTTGTACACATTTAACTGCCTATTCCCCACTAATCCTCCGGAGGGGTGTGCAGTACCCTGCACATCTAAGGTCTTCCTGATGGCTTGGTAAGCTTTTTCAATATCGTAGTTACGTATCCCTTTTTGGTAGGCACTGACAATAAAGGGCACCTCATGTTGAGCGCCCATAATATCGCAATACTCTACACCCGGAGGGCCATTGGGTAACCAGCCACCTTTGTCATAATATTCAAGCAGGGATTTAACCCACTTATTGGTTATAGCTGGTGTTGCTAATGCCCAGAGTTGGTTGAGGTTCCAGAAAGTATTCCAGAAGGCATCGGAGCCATACATCGGTGAAGTGGGATCCTCAAGTTGCTGAATCTGCTCATTCATATCAACATACTTTCCATCAGCATCACTGAAGATAGTTCTGCCACTGTAGGCACGGTAGAGGTTTGTATAGAATTTACGCTTATCCTCTTCAGTACCACCCACTACTTCAATAGTATTCAGGATTTTGGCCCATTCATCAACTGCATTTTCCTGAACAGCAGCAAAGTTCCAGCCGAAAGGTTCAGATTCTGCCTGCAGGTTTTTTCTGGCTTGCTCCATGCTTACATAAGATATGGCTGTTTTTAACTGAATTATCTCACCTTCCTGTGTCTGAAAATTCATGTAAGCGCCCACATCGCCCCGCCCCCAGCCAATGGAGGATACTGAATCGATCCTATCGTTTACCCATGTGCCAAAAGATCTAAGCGGTTTATCGACTTTTGCTACAAAGTAAACGGTATAATCATTGAGCAGATTGGTGGGTTCATCATAGGAAGACTGCGTTGAGAATCCTTCTATCTCATAATCATTTACTTTTCTGATAGACGCCCAGCGTAATTCATAAGGATACTCCGAGCCAGTTCTAAGATCAAATAGAATGCGTGCGCTGTTAGAGGCCGGAAAGGTGTAGCGCTGAAATCCAGTTCGGGTCGTGCTGGTTAATTCTGCTTTGATTGAATAGTCCTCCAGGAAAACTGAATAATATCCTAGTGATGCCTCTTCCTGCGTGTGACGCATGCGGGAACGATAACCTGTTTCTGGCTTATTTTCCTCTCCGGGAGTAGTCTGTAAAGGTCCGGTAACAGGCATGGTAAGCAGGCCTCCCATTGTCCAGCTATGGATATGACTAAAACCAATGATCTCATTGATTTTATACTCATAACCTCCCCGCCAGACATCCCCCTGGTTATCCGGGCTAAGTTTAACCATGCCAAAAGGCATGGAAGGACCAGGAAACTGCATCCAGCGCGAATCAGAATTGCCTATCATGGGATCTACATAATCTGTTGGCTGCTTTTGTTGTGCCACTACAACCAGTGATCCAAATAAAAAACAACATAAAAATAAGATGATCCTCAAGCACTTAAACATAATCTGTTTCTTCAAATTTTTAGAGTAAACCTGTCAGGAATTTTATCCTCTGCGTTCACAGAAATCCTTTTTTATTCGTGAAGCTGATTTTTAGATCAACGCCTATTCAACCTTTTCTGCATGAGCTGTGTTGGCAGCCTCATCTGAATAGACCAGATATTCCCAGGTTCTCACTTCATAGTTATCATTAGGATTTTTGATAACAACTCTTACACTATGCTCTCCTTTTGGAAGCTGATACTTCCAAAAGATATCGTGCTTGCGTGTTCTGAAACTGGTCGGGAGTTTTGATGAAGATTCAACTTTCTCACCATCGATATACAAATCGGTTTCGAACACATATTCTGGCAAATCCCGGCTTTTCTTAGCGGCGACGCCTTTCAACACAAAGCCTGTTCCTTCAAAATCAAAGGTGATTTCTTTCTGGTCATTTTTGACTTTGGTAATTTTGGCAACTGGATGCAAGCCCTCAAAGCTTTGTTCCAGCTTTACTGGCTGCGGCGTCTGTACGTTGATGACAACAGTAGAATCATGCACTGCACCACCATTCATTTTAATCATGTCCAGGGCATGCTTATAGCTAACATCATACACCTTGTTCAAAGACATGGTAGTATGTTGAAAATCCATCCCCTCAATTTCCGCCAACCCCATTTTCCAAAAAGCTGGGATTTGGCTATACCCCATCATCGTTCCTAAAATACCTCCTGCCGAGGAAGGATTGCAGTCAGAATCCTGCCCTGCCCGGGTAGAAATTTCAAGGGTTTTGGTATAATCTCCGTTGCCATACAATAAACCTAATACGATATAAGCAGCATTGACCTTTGCATCGATATTGAAAGGATGAAAAACGCCATCGGGACAACCTATATCTGCTGCCCATTTCCTTTCTATTTCCATCCAGGCCTGTTTCCAGTCATTTGGGTATTGCTGATGCCAGTTGATTACATCATTGATGCACTGGTAGAATTGACTTTGTTCCGGAATGGTTTTCAAAGCTTCTGTCACCACATAATTGACATCATCTGACGTAAAGGCCAGCGAATACATGGCGCCAACGTACACACCTCCATACCAGCCATCACCATAGTTCATGATATGCCCTATTTTGTCATTGAGGGCAGATGCTGAATTGGGCATTCCCGGATTCATCAGGCCTGAATAATCTGCTTCTATCTGGTAATCAATGTCATCGGCATGCGGGTTATTTAGCCAATGGCCAGAGGCTGGTGCTTTGATTCCATTGAGAATGTTGTACCGTGCTGCCTGGTTGGCATGCCATAGGTTATAACCGGCGGTGGCAAAAGCATTTGCAAAGGAATCGACAGGTGCATCATATCCTACCCGATCAATGATATCAACAAACGTCATGTCCATGTAAATATCATCATAAAGGTCCCGCCAGCCAAGCATGGTTTCTTTCAGGTAGCCATCGTACCAGACTATCGGCTGATAATCCTGGATAAAAGTCCCCTGAAAGCGAAACTCTGTTGGACCACCGAAGGTCACTCCTATGGTCTGGCCCGCCCAGCCTCCCTTGATTTTATCTTGTAATTCAGCTTTGGTTAGCGTTATTGTCTTGGTAGCATCCGGACTTTCCACAGCTGTTTTTGGGTTCTGCACACATCCTGTCACACAAAGCGCCAGTATTGCTACAAAAGGTATCTCTTTAGAAATTGTCATATCACTTAAAATTATGTTCAAAGCAGCATATGATAAATTATTTCATAGCTGGTTATAGAATAATGCATTCGTGCATCCAGGAGAAATCATCCTGAACGTCTAAATACTAAATCACCACCAGTTATGGAAAGGCTGCAAAAACGTCTGCGGCCTTAGTCATGGGTTAGAACAGCTTCGTTTGCAGTAGTTGTGAGTTCCTTAATCAAGGCTACTTCTTCAGGTTTGTAAGGTGTACCGTCTTGCCTGAGTACTTCGTGAAACCACAGTTCAGGCTCAGCTGTGTACTGTTTATCCCAGCTGTCCCAGGGATATTTGGTTTGTGTTTTACCATCTACAAAACCCCAGTTATACATACTCACATTATACGTTTTGGCAATCGGTAAAAAGCCCTGAAAAGTACTGCCGTTTGGTCGTGCCATATATTCTGTACAAAGCAGGGGCCTGTCATATCTTTGCAGCCACTTAATACGCTTCTCAAATTCTTCAGGGGTATCATAGTTGTGGAAGGAGATAACATCCGATTGTTCTATCTGTAGTTTTTGCAGGGGTGAAAGACCATCATGAGTAGACCAATCTCCCAGCCAGATCCCCGAGGTTAAAGGCTGCGAAGGGTTAACAGACCTGGCCCAGATAAAAGACTTTTCCAGCAAAGGAAGTACGTACTCCACCTTGTTTTTTAGTTCTACTTTACCATAAGCTCTATCGTTTGTATTATCAGGCTCATTCCATACATCCCAAGAGAGCACACGTTCATCATCAGCAAAACGCCCCACAGTACCCTTTACGTAGCGTTCTAGCCGGGGGTATTGCGATGAATCTTGCAGCGCATTGGCACCGGGGCTTTGAACCCAACCAGAATTATGCACATGCGGTTTAGGCTCCCGTTGCTCACCTAAGGCAGGAAATGGGTCCCAGCAGGAATCGAACAGTACAAACATAGGCTTGATCTGATGACGATCGGCAATCTTCAGGAAGGTATCCAGTCTTTCTAAGAAGCCGGTAGAATCCTGTATCCAAAGAAGGTCGTGCAGATACACCCGCATGCTGTTCATTCCCATATCTGCTGCCCAGCCAAGTTCTTTGTCAATGGTGGTTGTATCAAAGCTTTCCGCCTGCCACATTTCCAGCTGATTAATAGAGGTGCTGGGATTAAAATTACTCCCCACCAGCCAATCTTGTTCTTCATACCAGCTGTTGGCTTTCTCCTTACTCCAGACTTCTCTGGGCTGCACGGCATTGTGTTCGTGCTGTTCTCCTATTGCCTGCTCCGATATGTTTGATGTACATGTGTAAAACAACAGACTTGTGAGTAGCAGCAATATGCTGAACGGTTGTTTTTTCATTGCTCTATAAAAGTTTAAATCATGATATAAATTATAAAAAGAGGCTTTGCTGTTAAAACATGGCCTCTGGCCACTGGCTTACATTTCCTTCTCAGCCTGTAAAAAATAAAAACTCTCCGCATCCATAACCAGTTGGTCCTCAGCATAACTTTGCTGTGGAGGAGCTTTAAACCGGGCTTTCACCACAGCTGCTTTTCTTGGGCCTACCCTATTGGTTGAGTAATGCGTATGAAACACATAATACAGCTGCCCCTGATTACCGATGGTAAAGTCCCCATGCCCGGAGCCGTTCTCCCCAGTAGTAGCTTTACTTAGAATGGGATTACCTGAATATTTTCTCCAGGGTCCAAAGGGGGTATCACTAACAGCATATCCAACAGCATAATCAGGATTCCGGAAATCGTTTGCCGCGTAAAAGAGGTAGTACAGCTTGTTGTGCTTTAACACACTTGGGCCCTCAGCAACTGGCCAATCGGCATTTGCTGTATTTTCCCAGCCTGCCTCTGCAGTTATGATTTCTTGCAGTGTTTCTGGCTTTATGCCTGATAAGTCATCTTCCATTTCCGCTACAAAAATTCTGTTGCCTTCGGTCAAGCGTACATGGTACAAATATTTTTTTCCATCTTCATCAATAAAAACAAAAGGGTCGATTTGTCTTACGGGGGCAGCCAAAGGTGTTTTACTTGCCTGGGTGAATGGCCCCAACGGGCTGTCGCTCATAGCAATAGCAATGTTTTCATTGGCCGTGTAAGCCATATAAAACTTATCCTGATACTGAAATACCTGTGGTGCCCAGAAACCCTTATCCCCATATACATCTTCTTTTCTCAAAGCATAGCCGCCATGTGCACCTTTGTGTCCTTCCCATGCGTGCATATCCGTAGAAGTATAGACCTGGAAGCCCTGATTGGCATTATGCCCCCCGGTTCCATACAGATAATAAGTCCCATCATGGAAGAAAATAGTAGGGTCTGCCAGGTAAATGGGGTTATTGCCTTTAGAATCTGATTCTAAAAGCACAGCAGGCGCTTGCCAACTTATGCAGGCAAAAGTTATCATGATCAGAGAGAGCATTTCACCAACATATAATTTAAAATAATTAGGCTTCATGTAGGTCATGTATAATTTTGAAAATGCTCTGATACAGGTTTAGATTAAGAGGCTTCAAATAAGTTCTCCTTTAACCATCGAAGTCACGCTACAACAAAGTCTTTGATTTCGTTAAGTTTATTAAAGTTTGCCCTGGAAAATATCCAAAAATGAGTGATTTCCCTTGTTGTATATAATGCATCCATGAAAAGGAAAGCCAGTACTGATCTATTTCAACTTTATAAAATTTCCTCTTTCTTATCTAAGTAACCAACCAACCTTGAATTGAAGGCGAAAACATAAACCAGTTGGAAAATCAGTACTGGACTTTGCACAAATAGGGTTTCAGCCACCAACCAAACAGAAACCCTGTATGATGAAAATTAAACCTTGTACAGCATATAGAATCAGCCAGCAAAGCTGGAGTTGTTTTGCAACGATCCAGCAGGGGCGTTAAAGCTGCCCGGTCCCTGGCTGTTCAGCTGGTTTATCTGAGTATATCACTGCTTCGTTCACCCTAACATCATAATCATCATGTGGATTAAGCAGTTTAATCCTTACGGTATGCTTGGCATTGGGCAGCTGATATTTCCAGAACATTTCGTATCTGCGTGTGGTATAGCTGGTGGGTAATGCTGCTGTTTCTACTTTTTCCCCATCAATATATAATTCAGCATTGAATACATAATCTGGAAGATCGCGTTGCTTTTTGGCAGCAGCACCCCTTAAGGCAAAACCTGTTCCTTCAAAATCAAACACAATTTCGTCGGATTCTTCAGTCTTTATTACTTTTTGCTTTGCGACAGGGAACAGTCCTTCAAAGCTCTTTTCAAATCTGACAGGTTCAGGAACCTGTGTTTTGATGGTAACATTATTTTCACCTACACTGCCTCCGTTACTTTCAATCATTTTCAAAGCATGTCCATAGCTAATGGCATATACCTTATTCAGCGACATAGTAGTGTACTTGAAATCCATGTCTTCTATTTCATCCAGGCCCATTTTCCAATAATCCGGTATCTTGCTGTAGCCCATCATGGTTCCTAAAATACCTCCTGCCGAGGAAGGGTTGCAGTCAGAGTCCTGTCCTGCCCGGGTAGAGATTTCAAGTGTTTTACTATAATCGCCTTCACCGTACAGCAGACCCAGCACAATATAAGCCGCATTGATCTTCGCATCTATGTTTAAAGGGGCAAACACACCTTCCGGACATCCAACATCTTCTGACCACTTTTTCTGTAACTCAAACCAGGTCTTCTTCCAATCATTAGGATATTGCTGATGACCTTTGATTACATCGTTTATGCACTGATAGAACTGGCTCTGCTCTGGAATGGTCTTCAATGCTTCCGTAACAACAAAATTGACATCATTTGAGATGAAAGCCAGGCTGTACATAGCGCCCACATAAACACCGCCATACCAACCATCTCCATAGTTCATGATGTGTCCGATCTTATCGCTGGTCGTTGCAGCAGCATTTGGCATGCCAGGACTCATCAGGCCCAGAAAGTCTGCTTCTATTTGGAAATCGATATCATCTGCATGAGGATTATTGAGCCAATGCCCTGACTCTGGAGGTTTTATACCCCTTAGTATATTATAACGGGCGGCCTGGTTGGCATGCCATAGGTTATATTTAGCATAAGCAAAGGCGTTGGCAAAAGAATCAACAGGTGCATTGAAACCCTCCTTTTCAAGTACATCCACAAAGGTTAGGTCCATGTAAATGTCATCGTATAAGTCGGGCCATCCAAGCATGGTTTCTTTCAGGTAACCATCGTACCAGACTATTGGCTGATAGTCCTGTATGAATGTTCCATTATACTTGAATTCAGTTGGGCCGCCAAAGGTAACACCGATGGTTTGCCCGGCCCAGCCTCCCTTTATTTTATCCTTGATCACTTCTTTAGACAAAGTAACCATATTGCCCCTTTCGTTGGCAGTAAATGCTTTCTGTTCCTGAACCTGGGAATAAGTGTTGCCTCCAACTGCACAAAAAGCTACTAGTAAAAAAATCTTTTTCATGTTCTATGGTATGGTTTAAAGTGCACCTGAAAGGTTTTCAGGTGCACCATGTCTACATTTTACCAGCCGGGATTTTGTGATAACTCCTGGTTTAGCTCTAATTCACTTTGCGGAATTGGCCACAGATAATCACGTCCGGCATTGAATGCTTTTACAAAGGAAGGCATCGATATTGTGACGAAATCTCCCTCTTCTTCTGAATAATAGGTCATACCATAGATGATTCCGGGCAATACATCTTCGGCAATCTCCCAACGTCGCAGATCGAAATACCTTAAGCCTTCAAAAGCGAATTCTCTGATGCGCTCATCCCTTACGATATCCCGCAGCTCTTCCTGTGATGTGGATGTGATTGGAGGCATGTTTACATCGGGACGTTGCCGCACCTGATTGATCGCATCCAACACGCTCTCATCTATTTGATTCAATTCAATCTTAGCTTCTGCATATATGAGCAGAACTTCTGCATAACGCATCAGAATAGGGTTAATACCGCTATTCCAGGGCTCAGACAAGTCTTCTTCGTTCACATATTTTTTTATGTTAAAGCCTGTAGGAGTGGAATTTTCCGAATAGCCGATGGCATCACCTGTACCGCTTCCTGGTAGTGGGTTGTATATTTCACCATTTGGCAGCATATCGCCCAATACATAAATGGAATATCTCAAACGGGGGTCGCGGTTTTCATAAGGATTCATGGGATCGAAGCCACTCGTAGGATCCATGATATCTTTACCATTGGCCATCTGATAGGTATCTACCGCTTTTTTGGTAGGCACCACTTCACCACGGGCCTGCAGACTGAAAGGAGCTAAATATCTGAAACTACCGTTGCCACGGATATCTTTGATAAATTGGTTATCTAAGATTACCTCTTGGTTGTGCTCTGCTTCGTAAGAAAACAGATTTTCATAAGAAGGATACAAACTATAGACCCCTAAATCCATGACCTGCTGCGCAGCATCTGCTGCTTGCTGATAACGTTCAGCATACAACATAGCCCTGGCTTTTAGTGCCAGCGCTGTACCTTTGGTTACCCGACCTTTCTCCTCCTGGGTAGTAGGCAACAGTGCTGCGGCTTCTGTAAATTCCTGAGAAATAAAATCCCAGATCTGGCTAACAGGCGTTCTGGTTATGGAACTAGCCTCCGCAATTGAAAGCGGAGTCACTACCAGGGGCACATCTCCGAATAACATAGCGAGTTTGATGTAATGATAAGCTCTCAACACCCTTACCTCACCCTTCAAACGATCAATCAGCTCCGGATTAAGCGTTTGTACTCTGTCTATGTTGGCTAAGAAAGTATTTGCGGTTTGTATGCCCTGATAAGCCACATCCCATTCGTAATTCACCTTATCAATAGAGGCATCAAATGACCCTTTTTCTATAATGGATTCACTTCTCCACATCAGGGTAATATGTGCAATGTCTGACATACCATCCCAATTAACAGTGTTTTCCAAACCTGGCAAATATGTATAAACAGCGTTTGCTGCAGCGATGGCGTCATCATCGGATTGCCAAAAGATTTCTGAGGAAACGCGATCATTGGGAATGGTTTCTAACAAATCTTCATTACAGCCCTGAACTAAAGTGGCTGCTATGATAGACAGAAATATGTATTTTAGATTCTTCATCTGGTTCTAATTTTATGATTTACCAATCGATAAGAAGGTTAGAATTGGATATTTACACCAATCGTACTTATCGAAGTCTGAGGATAGGCTTCTGTACGTGTGCCATCATTCGTTTCCGGATCGATATTCCACTCGTTCAATTCAGAGAAGGTTAGCAAGTTCGTACTAGCCACATACACTTCAAACCTGCTGAGGCCTACCCTTTCTATCAAAGTAGCCGGTATTTCGTAGCCAAGCCGTATGTTCTTTAAACGCAGGTACGACCTATCCATCAAGTCTTTATCAGAAAAGTGAAAGTTCCTGAGGTCATACTTAAGAGGTCTTGGGAAACGTGCATCGGGGTTTTCGGGTGTCCAGTAATTATCAGTGATAATCTCATGGGTAAAGCCACCCCATATGCCCATTTCTATAAGCGCTCCACCAACACGAGTTTGAGCTCCGGCAGCGCCCTGGAATAGTAAATTCAGATTAAAACCTCCGTAAGAGAAATTCAGGTTAGATCCAAAATTATATTTAGGAAAGCTTTGTCCTAAATAGGTCATATCATCGGCAGAAATTATACCGTCTTCGTTCAAATCTACATACTTTACATCACCGGGTGCGGTACCAGAAAACAATGTCGGATAGTTATCTACCTCTTCCTGCGTCTGGAATAAGCCATCTGTTCTGTATCCCCAGAAGGTTTCAATAGGATAACCCTCTGCTGTGATCCAGCGTGTTTCATTGCCAAAAGAAGAGATGTAAGGGCCTGTTCCAGCAAGGTCTACTACTGTATTTTTATTATAGCTGAAATTAACATTGGCATTAACATAAAGCTTACCAAAGTTATTTTGCGCTCCCAGCAAGAATTCCCAGCCTTTGTTATCTACCCTGCCTGCATTTTGAGGTGGGGCAGACAAGCCTATTATACCAGGAACAGGCAACTGCAGTAGTATGTCATCTGTTACTTTATTATAGTAATCTACACTTAATGAGATTCTGTTATTAAAGAATTGCGCATCTACACCTACGTTAGTTTGTGTGGTGGTTTCCCAGGTAAGGTCTTCATTTGCCATTTGATACTGTGCAAAACCACGCACAGGAACACCACTAAAAGAATATGTTGTACTGCCTAAAGTAGGAATACCGCTATAAAGTGCTACTGCCTGATTACCAGTTTTCCCCCAGGACCCTCTGAACTTTAATTCATTCATCAGATTACCTATTTCACCCCAGAAGTTTTCTTCGGATACACGCCAGCCAGCAGAGAATGAAGGGAAAAAACTATACTTATTATCACCCAGGAATCTTGAAGATCCATCGAAACGGCCATTGGCTTCCAATAGATATTTGTCTCGGTAGGAATAGTTTACCCGGCTAAAATAGGAGCGCAAGCCCCAGCCATATTCATTACCGTTATTATTTTTGGTGGCATCGTTTGCGCCCTGACCAATCGATTGAATATCATTATTGTAAAAGTTTTGCCGATATGCATTTAAATTACTGCCTTCGTTTTGTATTTGTGAGTAACCTGCTAAAACATTAAAATAATGACTCCCTATTGTGTTTGAATAGTTTAGTAGGTTATTGATTGTAAACTCCCTGACATCGTTTCTCACTTCTGTCAGGCTATTTATAGGTACTGACTTAGCGATAATATCGGGGTTATAATAATCTCTCACTTCATAACGATTTCTGTAGTTCTTACCGTTTGTTCTATCTAAACGCGCAGTGAGTTGAGTAGAAAATTTTAAACCCTTAACGATATCCCATTCTCCTCTAACATTTCCTAAAATATATTCATTTTGTGTTCTAGAGGTACCAGCTATTTCGGAGTACATCAGTGGATTATGTCCGTCTGAACTGATACCATAGGTTCCATCAGGATATTGAGGTACCGTCCACTGAGATGTTTGCAACATTGAATAAAACACAATCCATTCATCGACAGGTGACAGAATGTTATTGTGCCGGTAGTTTATATCTGTTGATATATTGATTTTAGGTGAAACCTTAAAGTCAGTATTCAAACGCATTTCGGCTATTTTCGCACCAGAATTAGCAATGATTCCTTCCTGGTCTCTGTAGCGAAGGCTCAATCGTGACTTTATAAGATCGCTACCCCCGCTGATAGATAGTGAATTCTCAATTTGTGGGCCTGGACGCAACACAGCATCATACCAGGTATTGGGCAATGGGTATTTCAATCGGTCTGTTGCGTTTACATACTCCTGAATATGTTCTTCTGTATATATTGGAGATCCTGTAGAGTTTGTCCAAGCTATGTTTTGGAGACGCATATAATCTTCTAAGCCCATATGCTCAGGGGTGTTATTACTTCTTTGCACACCATAATAGCCGTTATAAGTAACAGATAACTTGTTTTCTTTGGCTCTTTTAGTAGTAACCAACACAACACCATTCGCTGCCCTTGAGCCATAGATTGCCGTAGAAGAAGCATCTTTCAGAACAGAAATAGATTCAATATCAGCCGGATTGAGATTTGTAATGGGCTGTTCTACACCATCAACGATTACTAAGGGGCTGTTTTGACCACTTAATGTAGTGATGCCTCTTATACGCATATGAATATTTTCCTTACCCGGTGCTGCTCCTTCATCTAATATCGTCAATCCACTTATTTGCCCTTGTAATGACTGCTGCACATTGGAGGTTGTCATTCTTTCCAGATCTTCTCCCTCTACCTGACTGACAGCACTGGTCATGCTTACTTTCTTCTGAGTACCATAACCCACTACAACAACTTCGTCCAGTTCGCTAATGCTTTCTGCTAGCGTCACATTTATTGTAGTTCTCGATCCTACCGTAATCTCCTGGTTATCATATCCTAAAAAAGAGTACACTAGAACAGCATCCTCACCAGGAACCTCAATAGTATACCTGCCATCTGTATTGACCACCGTACCGTTTGATGTTCCCTTTTGAGTAACGGTAGCTCCCAGCAACGCCTGTCCATTCTCATCTGTTACAGATCCCGATACTATAACCCTTTGCTGTTGAGCATATACATTTGTAGACGCCCCCTGTAAAAAGCAGATTACGAGTATATAACCCAAGGCTTTTATTAAACGGTATGGCCTATCCTGTCGTAACCAGAAACTTACACTTCTGTGCAGAACGCCGCACAAATCAAAGAGCAGATTTAACCTCCGCTGCGAACATAAGTAGGTTTTCATATGAATATGGTTTTGAGTATTGTAAGAATGTTTATACATATCAAGCTATAGTTACTTGCCTTTAAAAAATTACTGATTTTCTTAAGTCTTATAGATCTTGCTTAAGAACCTCCTGAATAAATGATTAACCCTAAACCCAGAACAAATAAAATGAACATACTGGTAATGAGGGGCATAACCCCACGGGGAGCATGTTCAAACTCCTTCCATACAACAACTCCCCACAGCGCTGCTACCAAAGTAGCTCCCTGCCCCAGACCATAGGAAATTGCAGGACCAGCTTTACCGGCAGCAATAAGGTTAAATAAGTTACCCAATGCCCAAATAGCTCCTCCCATTAGTCCCACAAGGTGTACCCCAGGCCTTCCCCGGAAGTAATCAGCATATGAAAGTGGTGAACCTTCTAGTGGCCTCCTCATCATAATGCTGTTGAACAGAAGATTACTGGCAACGATACCAAGTGCAAAAATGACAAATGCTGTATAGGGCGTCATCTTACCGGCAGCAGGTGTTACAAAGTTTTCCAGGTCCATGCTAACAGCGATGAACGGGTAAAACAACGACATCAAAATACCGGCTATGATTGATACCAGGATCCATTTTAGGCTTGCTCTGTTTATCGTCTTGGAGGCTTTTCTGTAAGCCAAAGCATTGAGTACAATGGCTACAACAATTAAGGCGACCCCCATAAAAAGTAGTGTAGGATCACCTTTGTTGACTAAAAAATAATTTATTAACACGCCCAAAACTAACGCTATACCTATACCAATGGGAAAGGCCACAGACATTCCGGCGCTGGCAATGGCAGCGGTTAGTAAAATATTAGCCAGGTTGAAAACGATACCACCGATAAAAGCACTCCTTAGATTTTCTGCGTTTGCCTGTGAAAGGTCTGCCAGAAATGCTCTTCCATTTTCACCTAAACTACCTAATGTAAAAGCTGCGATAAGTGAAAAGAGCAGAATGCCCAGTACATAATCCCAGTAAAAGAGCTCAAAGCGCCATTCATCTTGTACTAATTTTTGCGTATTGGCCCATGAGCCCCAGCAAAGCATGGTAACAAAGCAAAATATAACAGCGAGAGAATAACTTTCTACAATGAACATAGTAACCTTTTTAGGTATGTGGATCCTTATATTAATTGATAGGTACTAGGCTTGGAAAACTTTGAAGAATCAATTCATTCCGGTATGGAATTGAAGACTGGGCACCCATCCTGGTTACCGTCATAGAAGAAGCCTGGCAGGCAAAATAGACCGCATTCACCAACTCTTTACCTTCCGCAATTGCCACAGCCAGGGCGCCATTAAAAACATCTCCTGCGGCAGTTGTATCCACTGCTTCAACAATCGGCGCAGGTACGGCATAAAATTTTCCTCCCTGCAAAAGGCCTGCACCCATTTTGCCCAAGGTAATTACTACGTTCTTCACCCCCTGCTCATGCAATGATTCTGCTGCCTGCTTTGCCGTTAGCATATCAGTTACTGCAATTCCCGTTAACATTTCTGCCTCGTTAGTATTTGGGGTAATAATATCTATATAGCGAAACAGTTCTGAAACTAAGGTATTAGCAGGAGCAGGATTAAGGATAACTTTTATCCCCTGAGCGGCAGCGTACTCAACCGCAAATTTTACGGTCTCCATAGGTATTTCCAGTTGCACCAACATGATCTCTGCATTGGTGAATACTTTACCAATGACCCTCTCTACATCAGTAGGAGTTAAATTGGCATTTGCTCCTGATGCCACAACAATACTGTTTTCTCCAAATGCATCAACTGTAATTAAAGCCACTCCGGATGGATTCTTATTATCAGATAGTAATCCTACCGTATCAACGCCTTCTTCATCGAACAACTGTGTTGATTGTTTACCAAAAATGTCATTACCGACTTTAGTTATAAAGGTGGCAGCACCACCAAGGCGAGCCACTGCTACTGCCTGATTTGCTCCTTTTCCTCCAGGATTCATGAAGAATGAACCTCCCAATACAGTTTCGCCAGGAACAGGGATATGACTAGTCTTTACAACCATATCCATATTGGTACTGCCAATAACGATGATCTTGCCTCTTTTCATTTTTAAAGATTATCATTGAATATTTAGATCAAATGTACCGAAAACGATTGCACTGATTTGGCAAAATTTCTTTATATTTATTAATCCTGATTACAAAATAATAAATATAAATTTTTATAATTTACTGCTAATCAGCATATTACGAATTGTATAATATCTCATTTCACATAATCATGATAGTTAAATGATAAAAAATGAATTGATCCAGTTGGTAAAAACTTTATCAGGGCCTGAGAAACGAAGTTTTAAGCTTTATTGTAAAAAGCAATCTGGTCCAAAGGATTATCTCGATCTATTTGAAATTATTGATCAGGCACCTTTGAATGGTGAGTCTGAATGGGTAAAATCCCAGTTCAAGAAAAAGCATCCTAACAAGTCATTTGAGAATACAGCACAGTACCTGTTACGTGTAACTACTGATTCTTTGATTCAAATCAGAACCTCACATGATAAATGGTTTCAACAATACAATAGTCTGATGAGGACCAAAGTGCTTTTTGAGCGTTCATTACTACAGGAAGGTTACAAGGAATTAAAAAGGGCACAAAAGCTTTCAGATGAACTTCAGGATAATATCACCCACTACCAGGCTTGCCGGCTTGAACTTAATTACTGGTCGGAATCAGGTTTTTCAGGGATGACCGAACAAGATTTGGTAGACATGCAAATGAAGGCGAAGAGTACTCTGAGACTCATGCACCAGATCCAGGAGCATTATACGCTTTTTGAATTACTTAGGCACAGAGTAATTAATGCTGGGAACTCCATTTCGGACACTGATAAAACAAAGCTCAACGATTTGTTAATTAGTGAACTTAGTCTGACTACAAGAGGATCTCAGGATAATTTTGAATCACAAAAGCTTTATCTCTTATTCCAGTCTTTCTTTTTTATCAGCGTAGGCGACTATACATCATCATTGAAATCATTCAAAGAACTTAATAGCTTGTTTGAGCTGAATGAATCCATTTGGAACTTCCCCCCCTATGATTACCTCTCTGCTCTGGAAGGAATTTTAGATAGCTTAAGAACCATCAGGTATTTCAATGAAATGGAATATTTTATTAATAAGGTAGAAAAACTCCTTAAACAAGAGTATCCGGAACACTTTCAGGCAAATGCCAAGCAGATAATTTACATCTACAGTTTATATGTTTTGGTTAACCAAAATAAGTTGTATGAGGCCAAGCAACTAGTGAACTTTATTCCATCCGTATTATTAACGAATTCTAACTTTAGCAACTACGAGAAACTGATGGAACTACATTATTATGCGGCACTAACATTCTTTTATCTAAAGGAATTTCAAAAATCTAATCAGCACATTAATGTGATTATGACATTAGGAAAAGTCAGCAACAATTCCTCTATCTATAAAGCATCCCGGCTACTACACCTGCTCATTCATTACGAATTAGATAATATGAGCTATTTGGAATATGAAATAAGGTCTTATAAACGAGCTTTGAAGAAAAGTGGTAAGGTGCTAAAAATAGAATGGCTGATTCTGAAAATCATTAAGCTTGATCCTAAAAGAAGAAGCATATCTAAAAACCGCCTCACATGGAAAAAGATGGAAAAGGAAGTTCAGGCAATTGCACTCAGTAAATATGAGATGCAGGTACTTAAATACTATGATTATAATATTTGGATAAGATCTAAATTCGAGCCTGCAATCATAACTAAAAATAATAAACTAAATAATCTTCAAGCACAGGGACTATATTAGATTAAGATGTTTTGTCTTTTCCAGAGATGCCAACTGTGTTTGTGGAAAGATCATTGTTAAGCATCCAGCGCTCAAACTTATTGAGCCATTCCGGCGTGACTATAAAAAAATGAAGCCGCTCTGGCTTTCGCCCTTTCGCCAGATGAATATTGAATTGATTAAGCTTTTTAAGACTCAACTTATAATTATCCGCAGAGCCTATCCTCTCCTCCTCTAGCAGCTTACGCATGTAATCTTCGTAGTAAGAAGGAATATCCTCTTTGGGCGGAGCGGTATTGTAAAGTTTGTCTTCAAACCTTTCGAAGGTGAATATAGTCAAAGCATCGCGCGCCTCTTCTGCTTTGTCCATGAGTGCTATCTGTGGCTTTAATATCCAGATGGGAACCAACTATATTGCCTTAGATGCTGCACACATAAAATGGAAAAAGCTCACGGTCCAGATGTTGAGCAGAATGGCCTTTTACTATGCAGTATGCACCACAAGCTATTTGATAGAGGGGCATTAACAATAGGAAAGGAAATGGAAGTTCTAGTCTCGACTAAGGCTCATGGCACCTTTGGTTTTCAGGAATGGTTAATGAAATTCAATGGTCAAAAAATAAGACTTCCACAGCGCCAACTATATTATCCTGATCAAAAATTCACCGAGTGGCATGTAAATGAGGTCTTTCAAGGGGAATACCGCTTTTACTGATTTTGCCTGCAGGATTTAATCAACCAATCCTTATGTTCATAAAAGAATGCTAACCAGAGCATAATTAACATTGGGAAATCAGCAAGCTATCAGCACTATTCGGCTCACATACAAATAAAAAATGAGCCGAATAAATAAATTAATCGGCTCATGAATGTTCTTCTTCAGGCTCTTTACTGTAGATAGCGTACCATCCTACTGATTTACCCCTCTCCTAAAATACTGCCCCATCCGTATTACCAGAACCAAAAGCGGGGCAGCCCCTGTACCAAGCCTTCCTTCAGCATCAGGAATGAATACCCTTAGGTTTTACTGCCTGGATCAAAAGATAACGAATTGTACCCACTGCCGTAAGTTCATATAGTGTTTAAGAAGTATTATCTAAATAATTTATGGCAAAACTGGCAAGCTTCACAGTGGGAACATTATTGGTCTTAAGTGCATGCGGATGGGGAACCAACGATGCCAGCAGAACAGAGTCTATCGGGAATACAACCCCTGGTGAGCCTGTAGAAATCCGGGAACCCGATGCCGGCTATAGGCCTGCCTTTGAAGGCCAGACACGGGCTCCGGGGGTGCGAACGTCTACCCCTTACCAGGTAAAGGTGATTACCGATGGGTTAGACCAACCCTGGGGGATTGCAACGCTGCCGGATGGGCGATTCCTGATCACCGAAAAAGGGGGAACGATGCGAATTGTTTCTGCTGATGGCAGGCTTAGCGATAAGATCACGGGTATACCAGAAGTAGTGGCTGAAGGCCAGGGAGGGCTGCTTGGCGTAACCCTCGACCCGGAGTTTAGCGCTAACAGAACCCTGTATTGGGTATTTACAGAGCCAGTAGAAGGGGGTAACCTGGCCGCTGTTGCAAAAGGGGTATTGGCTGCCGATGAACGCAGCATTGAAAATGCACGGGTAATTTACAGGGCAGCACCTGCCTATGAAGGCGATAAGCATTACGGAGGGCGTATTATTTTCGACCAGTCCGGCTATTTGTATGTGACTACAGCCGACCGTTATAAAAAAGAGAGGCGTCAGCATGCACAGGATAAACATACCGCACTCGGTAAAATATTGCGCATTACCAAAGAAGGAGCACCGGCCCCGGGAAATCCATTTGCCGGGGCCGGCGCTGCTGCTGAAATTTATTCCATAGGCCACAGAAATGTACAGGGCATCGACTTTCATCCCCGGACGGGAGACCTCTGGGTTTCGGAAATGGGACCCCGGGGAGGTGATGAGCTAAACCTGATTGAGCCCGGCAACAACTATGGCTGGCCCGTTATTTCGTATGGCATAGAATACACGCTTGGCAAAATAGGAGAAGGAAAAACACAGCAGGAAGGCATGGAGCAGCCCCAATATTTCTGGGATCCTGTACTCTCTCCCAGTGGCATGACCTTTTACAGCAGCGATGCCATCCCTGAATGGCAAAACAACCTGTTCATTGGGGGGCTTAACAGCTACCACATTGCCCGGCTGGTGCTGGATGGCAGAAGGGTTGTTGGTGAAGAACGCTTGCTGGCAGACCAACAGCAAAGGTTCCGGTCTGTGACCGAAGGAAAGGATGGTGCCCTGTACGCGATCACTGATGAAGGCAGGTTGTACAGGATTGGCAGATAGTGAGCCAGCGCTCGCTTCTTTTCTGCATTCACCAGGAACATGGCCTTTTTTCGCCAGTGGAATTTGCGCCCGCACTGCGGCAGAAGTCTGATCAACCGCATTGACCATGTACATCATGTTGCGGCTAACCAGGTGGCGTGGGAGATAATTTACCCATGAAAATGCTGACATAACAATTCTCTTCTGTATCTTGTAACTATACCGTTATGGCCTGCTGCCGACCAGCAGCAGGAAACTCTCTACAGACAAATGAAAGATTATTTTATCCTCCTGATGCTGTTTGCCCTGCTTTCCTGCGAAAAGGAACCTGAGGTGGTGTCTGCAGGCCAGCCATCCGGCAGGCTGTTGGTCAAAACAGAGTACAGAACCTCCTATGGCCATGTGCAGGCCGATTCTTTTATATATGACCACAAGGGACTTAACAAAAGAATCTTTTATTATCAGGGAGCCTATAATTCGGAGAAGCTCTTCGTCTACAAGGAGAATATGATTCAAATGTTCGGGAATAACGGGGGTGTGTTGGAACCTGATTTCATGACAGAGCTGAAGTTTGACCAGGAAAAGCGGCTAAGCAGCATCATATTTAAAACCTGCTGTGATTATGTAACAGCTTCGGAAATCTTTTTTGAATATAAATCCGGTCCTAAGCCCAGTGCAGCCAGCGGGACGGTAAACGCTACCTATACGTTTAATGACGCAGGCAATCTGGTTAAGAACAACATTTTTATGTCAGGCAATACCTATGAATTTGTGATGACTTATGATGATAAGGCAAATCCTTACAAACAACTGCCTTACTACGAGTTTGACTCCCACTACTTTTCTGAAAACAATGTGCTTAATTATAAGCAGTATAAGGACGGCGTACTCATGCATGAGGTGGTATATGACTATACTTATGATGCCGAGGGCTATCCGCTAAAGATGGTATCAGACAGGGATACCACCTACTACTATTACCGCTGAAGTTAAAATTCATTGGCTCATCATGTTTTCATATCTACTTTGAAGCAAGCCAATGAATTTGCAGTTGGCCCACACACAAGGACCAGACTGATAAAACCGGCAGCCCTTATGTAGCACATCTCTTCCGCGTGATGAATGGGGAATCATATAGCGGAAAAGATCTGTGGCGTGCTGCATAGGCTTGTGGAAGATACGCACTGGCCTTTTAAGGATCTGGAAAGGGAAGGTTTCTCTCCCGAAATCATTGATGCCCTTCGCTGTGTCACCAAAAACATCTGTAGAAAAGTACTCTTGCGCTTACATCTACAACATGATTGAAGAGGCGATGGCTTAGTAAGCTTTTTTATTTCCCTTCTGTGTAAGCTAACCTCATAGCGGCCGCACGTGTGAAAGTTCTTCCAATTTTATAACTTATGCGCTGCTGGCTGGCTTACATGTTGAGTTAGTATAAACTTTGATGTGATAGCTTCAGAAAAAAAAAGATTTGTCATTTTATATTACAAACTAAGGATGAAAAACCTGCTGCCATTCCTGCTACTCGTACTGCTCTTCTCTTGCCATCGCAATACGATTGGGCATAAATCGGCAAATCAACCTGCATCCCTCTCCCAGCTTTTTGATTCCATAGCAAAATTTTCAGCTTCCCCGGAAGATAGCCTGTATGAAGGAGTTCATCCACGCGGCCAGTGGACCTCAAATTCTTACGAGCACCAGAAACAAAGAACAGACAGCCTGATCAGTTATGCTACCGCTTTAGAGGCTATTGACGATGCGGCCTTGTCGGAGCAGGAAAAGATCAGCAAGGCGGTTATGCTGATCCGGTTACGGGATCAGATAGATGGGGTACAGCACAAGATGATTTTCATTCCTTTTAATGCCGAGGGAGGATTTTACAATCAGTTGTCGTACGTACTCCCCAGGCTGCCCTTTAAGAGTGCAAAGGATTATGTCGCCTATCTGGCCTGGCTGCCACAGTACAACAAGGCGCTACAGGAATATAGGGACTTAATGAAGCAGGGGGTGGCGGAAGGTATTGTAGCCCCTAAAGTAGTGGTGCGCAATAACCTGGAGCTGCTGAAACCATGGGCCGTAAACAACTATCAGGAATCTCCTTTGTATACCCCTATTCTGAACATGCCCGAATCGATAAGTACATCTGACAGGGAGGCGATTGTACGGGAGAGTCAAAAAGTAATTGGGGACTTGCTTACAACCTACCAAACCCTGTATACTTTCTTTGCAGACGATTATATGGCAGCGGCAAAAGAGGAGCCGGGTATCCGTTTTGTACCGGGAGGTAAAGAATTTTATGAGAACCGGATAAGGCACTTTACCACCCTTCCGCTAAGCCCTGACTCCATTCACCAGCTGGGCCTTGCAGAGGTGGCCCGTATTCGGCGTGCCATGGATGCTGTAATGCAGGAAGTAGGTTTCAGGGGCTCTTTTGCAGAATTCATAGAATTTCTGCGAACGGATAAGCAGTTTTATGCAGAGACGCCTGAAGAACTCCTGAATTACGCTTCCTGGCTAAGCAAAAAGGCAGAAGGGCAGCTTCCAAAATTTTTCAACAAGCTGTACAACCTGCCCTTTACGGTAGAACCTGTACCCTTGAGCATTGCGCCCACCTATACGGCCGGCAGGTATGTGTCTGGCTCCTGGGAGGCAAAAAGAGCAGGCATTTATTGGGTGAACACCTACAACCTCCCCAGCAGAACCCTGTACACCTTACCTGCGCTCACCTTGCATGAGGCAGTGCCGGGGCATCACCTTCAGCATGCGGTAGCGGCGGAGCTCAAAGACATTCCGGGCTTTCGTAACCGCTATTATATCAGTGCCTTTGGCGAGGGCTGGGGACTTTACAGCGAGTACCTGGGCGAGGAAATGGGCATGTACTCAACCCCCTATGAGCTGTTTGGAAGGTACACCTATGAAATGTGGCGTGCGTGCCGTTTGGTGGTTGATACCGGCATCCATGATAAAGGCTGGTCGCGTGAAGAAGCCCTGAATTTTTTAGCAGAGCATACTGCCCTGTCGCTGCACGAAGTGAATACGGAAATAGACCGCTACATTGGCTGGCCAGGACAGGCCGTAAGCTATAAGATTGGTGAACTAAAAATCAAAGATTTACGGAAAAAGGCCGAAGGGGCTCTGGGTGAAAAATTTGATATTGGTGCCTTTCACCAGGCCGTGCTTCAAAATGGTTCCGTGCCCCTGATCCTCCTTGAATCGCAGGTGGATGCCTACATTAAAGAGGCATTAGCGGAAAATTAATGGTTGATTATATTTTTCAAACCATTATCATGCTATGCTTTACTGTCAATCAGCCTAAGGATAAATCACTGTACACAAACCTCAATGGCAAATTATGATACCCCTGGATAACTAGGGCCATTACAGCTTAGATTGCGCTTTTAGTTTTGTCATTACTTCTCTATACAGTTCAGAATGTTGCTCCCCTATGGTGGCCAGTATATTTTTCATTGCCAGTAAATCAGGCATCTCAATATTGATTCCCTTTTTATAAAATTGTAAATAGTCAGGATAAAGAGATTTAATTTTAGAAGTATAAGCATAAGCAAGGTTGTCCATATTGTTTTTGGCTTCCATAAATCTCCGCCTTAGGGATTTTCTTTCTGCTACGGCCAAAGCTCTTTTAAGGTATTTCAAAACCTCGCCGGATGTTAAGAAATCGATAATTTGTTCTACTGAAGTGTAGGTAAACCGCATGAAAGCATCCTTGCACTTTACTGTATATTTCTTCTCAGAGGCATAAATAGTAACAACTAAGGTGTCTTGTGAACAATGGTCAAAATGCCTGATGTTCAAGGTTGATTCACCATCTATGATCCATCTTACATTTTTGATCCCTTCAATATGCTTGTAATTCCTGTTTCTGCTTTCAATATGATTCAATTTTATCGGTGAGTGTTGTATTTCATAGATGAAACCCCTGTAAACAACATCCGCTATGTTTTCACCATACATTACTTCAAGATCCGCACCTCTACGATAGAATGCATCCTGAAAGCTTCTGTGAAACGCTGACATGCTATTGGCTTTGGAAGCTTTGATAGAATAAGCACACTTATTTTTATGCTTGAAATAGGGCCTGTTCACCAGCCCTTTCGCATGGATCACTGTTTCATTGCAACACAGGCACTTATAGACGCTTGTGCTTTTATCAACCTGCGCAGATACCTTCTTCCCGTTTTCGTCAATGGCATAGAACATAGTGATAATATAGCATATTTATGATTTTTGTTCACAGATCTTCAGGAAGCCTTTATTATAACCATCTATTATAACCATCTCCGCATCAAATGCTGCCATCAAGCCCTATACAAAGGGCCAAATGAATGGCTTCTCCTATATTTTTAACAACAGTAGCCCAATGTGATACTTGTAGCCTTACAGTTAAGGGGAATTTTAATAACCATTGGGGCATCTGATTTCTCATGAAGCTTAATATTTCTGGCTGCAGCTGTAGCCAAACGCCTATATCCTGATACAATATATATTTCTGGTGTATTTAATTGATCATTAGGATGATTAAGATAAAAAAAATTCTGATTTTTAGGCTTGGTGTAAACGACCACAGCGCTGCTCTGCAGAAGCCTGGCCATTTCAGAAGGATTTCATCGTACAAGTCGTAGATGCATTGTTGGTACACCAAATGTTTCATTTCTCCTTTGCAATTTTTTGCGCTTCACCTGCTGAGCTGCTCCTGATGCTTTGCAGGTAGAACTTTCATCTGGTGTTATTATTTACAGATGTCTCTAATATGTTTTAAGGTCATAAATTCAACTCTCTATCAACTGATGGTAAAACTCTACTTAAACTTAGTTCTGGTATTTTTATTACAATTGCCGGGACTGCCACTCTTTGCACAGGAACCAGTATTTTTAGGAACGAAAGCGGAACTGCTTTCCAGCTTTACCGAAAAGGCTAATGCCAGAAGTACTGCCATTCGCCATACGCTGCCCGATGGCGTATCTCTTCCCCTTAAGATCAATACCCATACCCGGGAAGGCAGTGCTGAAATCTGGAGTGGAGAAGTGGAAGCTCAGGCAAACAGCACTTTTTTCCTTAAAGTGCACAAGGATGGTGTATCGGGCAATATTATTCTGTTGGATCAGAAGATCGCTTATGAGTACTATTCAACGGAAACCGGAGCATACCTTAGGCAGGTAGCTATCCAGGATGTATTATGTGTAGGTTTGGAAGCACATGCCAAAGAAGCAGTTTCAGAGCAGGAGCCTGTAACTGCTCAGTCAATATCTATACCCGATCTGCAAAGTCAGCCTGGCGCCCGGAGTGTGGTATTGCTTGATTTTGATGGAGAATATGTTGTGAATCCTTACTGGAATGGTGGTAATCCCATTAATGCAATACAAGACCCTTATCTTACCAGCGATGCTATTTACAGAACATGGGAAAGTGTAAGTGAGGATTTTATGCCATTTAACATCAACATCACTACAAACGAAGAAGTCTTTTACAGGGCTCCGGCAGGTTTGAGGATGAGAGTGATTATTACCCCCACCGATATAGCTTATCCGGGAGTGGGTGGTGTTGCTTATATAGGTTCATTTAGCTGGCAACAGGAAACACCCTGCTGGGCTTTTACGAATAACAGTTCCATGAGAGCTATTGTACACACTGTTTCTCATGAACTGGGGCATACGCTTGGTCTGTATCATGATGGTCAGAATTATCCCGATGGCACTCATAAATACGAGTACTATACCGGGCATCAAAGCTGGAGACCTATTATGGGCACAGGTTTTAGTTCGATTATACAATGGAGTAAGGGTGAATATCCATATGCAAACAATAATGAAGACGATCTGCTCATTATGGCCAACAGAATCGGATATAAGCCTGATGACCATGGCAACACCCATACAGCTGCAACTCCTTTACTGGCACTTGATAACGGATTTGTTACCAAGGAAACGAATAAAGGCATCATTGAGCATGCAGCTGATGTAGATATTTTTTCTTTCCGAACAGGTGGCGGAGCTCTAAATTTAACTGTTGAACCCAGAATAGGGGCTGCGAACAATACGCTGTATACCACCGGAAACCTGGATGTGGTGCTCACGCTTAAAGACATAAATAACAATGTAGTGGCGACTGCAGAATCTCAGTATTTATATGCCACACTTGATTTACAGCTTACGCCAGGCATCTACTACTTATATGTGGATGGTGCCAAAGGAAATTATGGCGCTAATTCTGATTACGCTTCTATAGGAGGATACCAGATTTCAGGTATTATTCCTGTAGATAACAATCCGCAGAACGAACAGGGACTGTTTTACAGCTACTACCATGGCAACTGGAGCATGCTGCCTGATTTCAGCACTTTAACCCCTGTTAAAACAGGCTCCCTTGCTAATTTTAGCCTGGAGCCCCGCAGCCAGAACAACTACTATGGCTTTACCTACACAGGCTACATCGAAACATACACGGCTGGCACCTATACCTTTTACACCACCAGCGATGATGGCAGCAAACTTTACATCAACGGACAGGAGGTTGTAAACAATGATGGTTTGCATGCCGCCGTAGAAAAATCTGGCGCCATCTATCTAACAGCAGGGAAACATCCCATTTTGCTTAGCTATTTTGAGCGCAGCGGATCTGCCGAAACCTTAGCAGTAAGCTATGAAGGCCCGGGTTTCAGCAAACAGCCTATTCCCGATGGAGTGCTCTTCCAGGAAACTATTGACGAGCCTAATGTAGCGCCTACAGCCAATGCAGGTCCTGATATTAGCGTGGAGCTACCGATATATAATGTTGCCATCCCCGGAAGCGGTAGTGATCCCGACGGCAGTATCAGTTCATATACCTGGACACAGATAAGCGGACCTGCTGTTACCCTAAGCGGTTTGACAACCCCTACCCTAAGCATGCATAATCCAGTGCTGGGGGTTTATGAGTTTCAGCTGAAAGTAACCGACAATGAAAGGGCCAGTGCAGTAGACAGTGTAAGGGTCTTTGTAAATCCGCAGGATAATAATGGTCCCGGGCTTATCTACAATTATTACCATGGCAACTGGAGTATGCTGCCCGATTTCAGTACGCTGATTCCCTACAAAACAGGTACAGTAGCTAATTTTAGCCTGGAGCCCCGAAAAAATTCCAACTTGTTTGGTTTTACCTTCAGCGGTTACATCGATATCAGCACAGCCGGTACCTATACCTTCTACACCACCAGCGATGATGGTAGTAAACTCTATATCAACGGACAGGAGGTTGTAAACAATGACGGGCTGCATGGCGCCAGGGAAAAATCTGGCAGTATTGCACTAACGGCAGGTAAACATGCCATTCTGGTAAGTTATTTTGAGCAATATGGTTCGGGCGAAGCCCTTCAGGTAAGCTATGCAGGTCCCGGCATCAGCAAGCAGGCTATTCCCGATGCGCTGCTTTCTAAAACAAATACCGGTACACCAAACCAGGCCCCCACGGCTAATGCAGGGCCTGATATAAATGTTGCCTTGCCACAGAATACAGTAACAATTGAAGGCAGCGGCAGCGATCCTGATGGCACTATCAGTGCGTATGCCTGGACCAGGATCAGCGGGCCTGCTGTTACGCTAAGTAACACCAACAGTCAGTCTTTGGTGCTAAGTGATTTGCTTGAGGGCGTTTATGAATTTAAGCTGACGGTGACAGATAATTCAGGAGCGACAGCAACGGATATAATGAAGCTGACGGTTTATCCGGACAATACTTCCAGCCAGGGACTCTCCTATCAGTACTACCATGGCAACTGGAGCATGCTGCCTGATTTCAGCACTTTAACCCCTGTTAAAACAGGTACGGTAGCCAATTTCAGTCTGGAACCCCGCACCCAGAACAGCACGTATGGCCTGGTCTTCAGCGGCACTATCGATATCAGTACAGCCGGTACCTATACCTTTTACACCACCAGCGATGATGGTAGTAAACTCTATATCAACGGGCAGGAGGTTGTAAACAATGATGGCCTGCATGCCGCCGTAGAAAAATCAGGCGCCATCTATTTAACAGCAGGGAAACACCCCATTTTGCTAAGCTATTTTGAACGGTATGGGTCAGGGGATATCCTGGATGTGAGCTATGAGGGCCCCGGCATCAGCAAGCAAGCCATACCCAACGCTGTACTTACCACAGCTGGCGCGCAGTTAGCTACTGCCAACATTTCTAATGCGGCAGCGGAAGTTTCCACAAATGGCAGTGTTCATCTACTTCAAAACCCGGCATTGGGTAACAGGCTAAAGCTAGAGGTAGTATCAGCCACCGAAATTCTGCAGAAAGGTAAAGTAGTCATTTATGACATCACCGGCCGTAGATATAATGCTGTACTTGATCAAAAGAGTAGTAGCTACTGGGAAGTTAAAACTCCACAGCTCTATCCTGGTATCTACATCCTGCTGCTGCAGACGCTGGATGGTCAGCAACATCGATTACGGTTTATGGTGGAGTAAGCTTCTTTTAAAATGATGACCACATAAACGTAAGAAATTTAAGTTCATAAAAGCCCTGGCATCTGCGCCAGGGCTTTTTTTACCGGCTGCTGCACCATGGCTTGTACATCGCTTCGCCGGCTCATTTAAAGTTGTAAAATGCTCCTGTTTTTTCAGTAGCTTAAATCCCTCTACCTCTTTACCAGAGGTAAATTTATTTCAATCCGGTTGCTGCCCGTTAAAGTGCATGAGCCGAATATGGGACCTATTCGGCTCATTAAATAAGCTTTTTTGAGCCGAATTAACAGGATAATCAGCTCATGTGCATATGCGGGGCAGCTGTTGCAAATTTACATCAGCTCAAAATTTATCTGCTTTTTTCCCGCTTACCTCTTGCTGGGAGCCGTCATGGTCGGTTTCCACCTTTTTGGTTTCTACTTTCACCGCATTATCAGAAGGCCTGATGCCCTTGTCATGATGCCTGGAGTAGACTTGGGTAAACTCGGCTCCGAGCAGGAAAATGATTGAGGTGTAATACACCCACACCAGGATCATCACCAGTGCACCGGCAGCCCCGTAGGTATCGGCCATGGGATCGTGTTGTAAAACGATATTGATGATAAACTTGCCGATTGTAAACAAAATGGCCGTTACCGTAGCCCCTATAAAAGTGTTTTTCCATCGTATTTTGGCATCGGGCAGCACCTTGAAGATAATGGCAAATATAATAATGCTGATCCCTATGGATACCACAAAGTTGCCTGCTGTAATCAGGTACACGGCAACGCCGGAGAGTGCCTCCCGCAGATAATCGTTAAGCAGGCCCAACAATACATCTACCGACAGGGAAACCAGCAGCAAAAAACCCATGCTTACCACCATGGCCAGCGACAGTACGCGGTTGATGATTAATTTAAGCCATCCTTTTTCAGGCTTTGCCTCCACCTCCCACATAGCATTCAGGGAATCCTGCAGGGCAACAAATACGGTGGTAGCACTAAAGATCATAACCGACACTCCGATAATAGTACCAATGGTGCTGGCTTCGGACTGACTCGCGTTTTCAATGATGCTTTGGACCTGCTCTGCACTTTCGCGCCCGATGATACCGCTGATCTGGCTCTCGATCTCACCCTTTACCGCCTCCTTACCAAAGGCGGAACTGGCAATCCGTATGGTGATGATCAATACTGCGGGTAGTGAGAAGATGGTATAAAACGCAATGATGGCTGCATAATCCAGGGGATTATCATTGAAAAACTCCTTGAAGGTTTTTTTGGTGATGCTCCAGCTACTTTCTACTCGTTTATACATATTTAAAAAAATTTAATCCACCATTCATGTAGTCTACATCCTAAATACGTAACAGGCGTTAATCGGATTGATAATAGCTTTTTACTTCCGGTGGCATCAGCAGCACACTTAAACCTGGTCTGTGAATATTATGCGGCTGATACGGAAAGGATTGATGAAAAACATGTTTCCCCAAATGGATTTTTTGTATCTTTTCCTGTGAAGTTAAGCATGAATAAACATATACTAGATGGATCAGGCTCATCAAAAGGGAATTTCCCGGCGACACTTTCTGCAAACTGCATTGCTGGGAACTGCAGGGTTCAGCATACTGCCCCCACTTGCTTACGGCCGCCCTGCCCCCAGCGATACTATTAACATTGGAGTAATTGGTTTGGGCAGGCAGGCCCAGGGCCTTACCAATACCTTTTTGAATATTCCCGGTGTAAAGGTGGTGGCAGGGAGTGATGTGTATAGGGTTAAGAGGCAGCGTTTCGAACAGCTCGTGAATGGCTACTACCAGCACCAGAAAAAAAGATCTAAAATAAAAACTTACGAGCATTACACAGACCTGCTGAACAGAAAAGACATAGATGCGGTGGTGATTGCAACCCCCGACCATTGGCATGCTTTGATGGGCATTGATGCCTGCAGGGCCGGGAAAAATGTATACCTGGAGAAACCCCTCACCTTTACCATTAAGGAAGGTCAGGAGCTTGTGAAAGCCGTGAGAAACAACAACCGCATCCTGGCGGTAGGTAGCCAGCAGCGAAGCAGCCGTGAATTTCAGCATGCGGTTAACCTGATCAGGGAAGGCAAAATTGGCAGGGTAGAAAGAATCAATGCCCATGTGGGAGGGCCTCCTGTTCCCTATAACCTTGGACCACAACCCATACCCGATGGCCTGAACTGGGAATTATGGCTGGGGCCAAACCCCTATGTGCATTATAACCCGGCGCTGAATCCGCCTATCTCGCTCGATCCGCCCCAGGGAGAGACCATCTGGGCAGCATGGCGGCTGTACAAAGAAACAGGGGGTGGCTACACCACTGACTGGGGCGCCCATATGTTCGATATTGCCCAGTGGGCCCTTAATAAGGACAGCAGCGGTCCGGTGGAAGTGATACCCCCGGGCTACCAGGATTATGATTACCTCACCTACCGCTACGACGATGGCGTTACCATGACCGAAAGACCCTATGACGAGCAAAAGAGCAGGGGTATAAAATTCTGGGGCAGCGATGGCTGGATCGAAGTTACGCGCGGGGGCTTTAAGTCTTCTGATCCTTCCCTGGATATTCAAAGAAATGCCGAAGGGGGCATTGATAACACCAGGTTTGCCCATCAGCTTGATTTTATTGCAGCAATCCGCAACGACAGGGATCCGGTTGTTCCCGTAGAGGTAGGCCACAGAACCAGTACGGTTTGTACGCTGGGCAACATTGCCTACGAACTACAAAGACCTGTACAATGGAATCCGCAGCAGGAAAGCTTTGTAAATGATGCCGAAGCTGATCATTATTTACACAGGCCCTACCGGGAAGGATACTCCCTTACCTAAGCAACAGGGAGCAATTTTTTATGGCCGTGCCTCTGCCATAGTGGCCTGCCCCTCCCCGTGAAGGGCAGTGCCGCCGGGCTGGGACGGATACAGAAACTGCTGCAGCTCTTTTACATGCTTTAAGCTGCCATTGGGCAAATTGCTAAGCACAATAATGGCGCTGTGGTCTTTTGGATTTCTGAACAGGTAGGTATTAAAGCCATGCCATAAGCCTGCATGGTAAACCACTTTATCGCCACGCTCCAGCTCACGGATGCGCCAGCCAAAGCCATAATCTTCCTTATCTTTTTTCTTTTTGGGGCGCGTGCCGGTAAAAGCCTCTTCCATGGTTTCTGCCTTTACCAGCTTTTGGGTGTAGAGCGCCTGGTCCCATTTATATAAATCTTCTACAGTAGAATACATGCCTTTGTCGCCCAGCACAGTATCTAAATAATCGGGTGTTATTTTTCTTTTGCCGCCGGTATGGCCTATGGCTACCTTTGCCTTTTTGGCAGTTATGCTGTCGCCAAATGTAAAGGTATTCGTCATCTGCAGGGGTCCAAAGATATGCTTTTGCATAAAGGTGGCGAAGGGCATCCCGGAAGCCTTGTCTACAATGGCTGCCAGCAGGCAGTAGCCGGTATTGCTGTAGTCAAAATGGGTGTTGGGCTGGTAATAAACCTCTGGCTGATGTGCCTCCATCAGGTCCAGCACATCCTCGTTTGACATAGCCTGTTTGCGGTCGGGCCAGAGCTTATCGCTGAAATAGGTATAGTTCGATAAGCCGGAACGATGGGTGAGCAGCTGCCGGATGGTAATGCCCTTGTAGGGAAAGCTGGGGAGGTACTGCTGTACGCTATCGTCGTAGCCAAGCTTACCCTGTTCTTTCAGCATCATAATGGCCATGGCCGTAAACTGCTTGGATACCGAAGCCAGCTGAAAAGCGGTTTGGGTACTTAGGGTGTCTTTACGCTTGAAATCTACATAACCAAAAGCAGCTTTGTACACTACCCGATCGTACTTCGTAATCAGCACGGTTCCGTTAAAGCCCTTTTTCTGATGGAGTTCACTGAAGATGGAATCGAGCTGACGTTCCAGCAGCCTGGCACTGTCTGCGGTAAAAGAAGCGGGAACAGGCATCTGCTGGCTGCTCTCCTCTACCGGTACCGAATGAATCACCAGCTTTTCTTCTCTTGAAGCCTGACAGGCAATCAGAGATACACCGTAAATAAGAGCCGCGATGCAGCTAAAGATTAGAGATTTTATATTAAGAAAGAACATACCAAAAACTACAGACTTGAAAATCAGCCATAAATATAAGCTACCAGTTCCAGAAATATGGAGCGATTTCTGAAAAAATCCTACTTCAGGATAAATAAGAAAAATACAAATAAGCCGCGCTAAATATTCTCTTCAGCGGGCAAGAGGCGGAGGTGAAAATGTATAGCGCTGGAAGCACCCCTTTGCTACCGGAGTACTTCTACCCAGCCTTTGTATCCCTTCTTATTTCCGGCGATTGTGAGCTGATAAAAATAACTCCCGCCAGGAAGATTCTGTGCGCTCCACAAGTTTTTATACCCGCTTTCCTGGTACACAATTTTTCCATACCTGTTGTAGATGGTAAGCTTGTTTTCTGGGTAGAGGTGTATTTTTTTTATTTCGAAATAATCATTGATGGCATCTCCGTTGGGTGTAAAAACATTGGGAATAAACAGGGGATGATCGTAAGTAAGGCAAACCACATTTGAGAGAGAGTAGTGATCGTCCCGGCCATTGGCTGTTGCCTTTACATAAAAGCAATGTTCAAAACCATCATTCAGATTATCAAGCGTGATGTCAGCCGATGCATCTGCAGTTTGTAAATAACTGAAATTTTCCTGCAAATCCAGCTTCCTGTATAATTCATAGCCTTTTACCCCATTTTCCCAGCCATGATAGCTGTTCCATGCAAGACCAATCTGTTCATATACATCTATCCCGGGTGCTGCCAGTACAATGTTATTGTGTATAGCAGATTCCACATCATTACCACAAACATAGCGGCCCCGGATCTGGTAATCGTAAATTACATTATCACTTAGTGGCTCTGAAAAAACTACTTTATTTTCTGATGGACTTAGTTTTATCACTTCCTCCCAGGCAGCATTTGCCTCACCTGCCTTTCTGTGATAAACGGCTAAAGCTTCATCAAAAAGCTGAGGGTACTCCACCTTGTAATGGAGCTCCAGCTCACCAGGCTGGTACAGCACATTGGTTACAAACTGAAACGCTATGTGCTGATTTAACTTTGCTTTTGGGTTGATCACCTTCAGGGTATCGGAGCGTCCGAAACAGATTTCCAGATCTGTGTTTACACTTTCTTCTATCCACAGATACCCGCTTTCACTTTCTGCATGCCAGTCTACTTTTACAGCGGCACTCCCCTGCCCCTCCAGAATTTCTCCGTTAAGGATCTGCCAGTGGTAGTAAGAACCTTTTGTTGGTAATATGCTATAGTGATAGAATTCACGCTGGCAGCTTAAGAGCGTTGCTCCTGAAGGCTTTTGCGTTTCTAACTCCTTAAATACCTTCACCGGAAATTCCAGAAAGCCTTTACAGCCATTCGTGGTATTTGTGTAGGTTAATTTAACCCTGGCATTAGCATTCGTACTTCCCCAGTTTACCTGTATACTACTGGTTCCCTGTCCGGAAACAATTTCCCCACCTTCTACAGTCCAGGTAAAAAGAGTTTGTTCTTTTGCATCCTGAACCCAATAGGCAACTTCTTTAACGCCGGGGCAAACAGATTTACTGCCGGTAATTTCATAGCTGGGAGCGGGCAGTAGCACTACCTTTACAACATCAAAAATTTCACAGCCGCTTTTGTCTGTTATTTTAAGAAAATAGTAGGTGGTATCAGGAAAATTCTCCGGAACACTTAATACCGGCTCCTTTCCATGAAACACTTCTGATGTTTTAGAATTTGTCCATTCGTAGGTATAGCCCTCCCCCATGTGCTCCGCTTTCAGGGGAAGCATGCTTCCGGCACAAAGATCTACCTGGCATACCAAATCCGGAGGAGAAGGATGATAGCCACCTTTCTTGAAAAAGAAAGCAGGGAAAGTTGGGATCACCCCGGGCCAGTCACTAAAAACAACTGCTTTTTCGGTGAAGTTGAAATGATCAGGTGAATCTGGATTGTTTACTGCCGACAAATAATTTTTAAAGCTTTCCATTAACAGCCTGCCATCCGGACTCAGCTGCATATGGCCCAGATGACCCTGAAACTTACCTGGAGGAGACTTAAAAATTTTAATTCCGGAGCTGCTGAAGGCTTTGTTACTACGAGCATTAAGATCCAGTTTTATCAGTGTTGAATAAGCTGTTACATCTGTTTGTGTACGTGCTATAACGGTATCTTCAACGATAAAAAGATTATTCCCATCAGGAGAAAACTCATAATAGTGAGAGTATTGCTTATAATAGGCGGGGTAGCTGGTGGGATACTCATAGTCTTGCTTCAGCTGAAATTTTGCAGTAAAGAGGCCGGTACTATTGTCGAAGCTGTATACCTGAAGCACTTCCATGAAATACTCGGGATTGATCAAAACCAGATGTTTGCTGTCCGGAGAGGCCTTGATCTTGGGGTGTCCGCCATTGCCAACCGTAAATGGTGACTTGCTGATGACGGGGCAATGGTTGATACCAGCTTTTGTAATCCTGTAGGCAGATATTTCATCACCATTGCCTCTGGTAACCAGCCAAAAGGATGCTCCGTCAGCGCCTTCAAATACAGCCAGTGCATCACCTTTATTGTCGGTCAGCACTTTATTTTTGACAATAACGCTCCCTCTACCATTTCCTGCAGCTACATCTACCACAGAATAATGAATTGTCCAGCCTTGATCGCTGTAGGCTTTGTTGGTAGATCCTAATTCAGTTACCAAACTATAGTATAAATCTTTACATCCTGGTTTGGGGATGATCATGAGGGTTTGGGTAGAGCGTGCGCCGCCATAGTACCCATCGCCATTATCCATTATTTGATGCTGGCTGTTAAAAAAAGTTCTGCCATCGGTGTAGAATAACAGCTCCCCTGATGCATCTGATATACTGGAAAAGAATTGGCTGTATTTGGTATGATCCCGTTCGGGTAGCAGCTTTTTTAGGGGAGGCGACTGGTTAAAATCCATGTATCCACCAGGGCTGAAGAACCAGTGGCTGGCTTCTTTCTGTGCAAGAGCAGCAGTAAAGGAGATGGTATATAAGATAAAGCAGAGAAAATATCTTAAAGGCATCAGTGTTGATCTGTTATTGTATAACACCTGCTTTCTGAGCTGACAATCTCCAATCGTGTTATTTCAGCTCACAATATAACAAATAATACCAATCTACTTGCAACTGGTGTTAGTATCCGCCAAATCTTTCAAACCAGGCTGAATTCTGATGTAAAACTTATAACATCCATGCCTTAAATCAATATCCTGCAATAACACCTTAAACTGGTAGTATTGCTGTTTAAACATAGCTTTTTATATACTTTGAAAAAGCAAAATTAGTAGAATTAAGCTGTAAATGAACTCTCCCTGAAAGTATACTTAATCATCAAAATATAGATTTACCCAACATTTTTCGCTGTTTTACGCTAAAATAATAAGGAGACATGTTCTTTTATTTTGAAATTAAAACTAAAACATTATGAAAAAGAGATATTTAAACTTAACAGCATGTGCGGTTCTTGCAGCAACTATGTTTGGCTGCTCCAGCACAAATGAAGTAAGCGATAACACAGGCCTGGAGGCAACAGAAGTAGTAGTAACGGAAACAGAAGTGGCTACCGGTACAACACCAGATGGTTCGGTGGTAGTGGTTACAGATACTGATGTGGTAGCAGATACCACTTTGATGGTTCCATCTACGCAGAACATGGCTAACAGATCTGTTGATTATGATGATATGTTTGATCAGGTGGAGGATACCGAGCAGTATGATCTGCTGGCATTGGCCAAGATGGATCCTAACCTGTCGACCTTTGTGCAGCTGGTAGAACTTTCAGGTTTAGCCCCTTCCTTTAAAATGGCCGATCCTGTAACAGTATTTGCCCCGGTAAATGCGGCGTTCAATCAAATGCCGGAGGGTCGCCTGGCTGAATTAGTAGCTCCTGAAAACAGAACAGAGCTGACCAGTTTTCTGAATATGCATATTGTACCCCAGGAGGTAGCATCTACACAGCTTAACGCCAACAGCTTTATTGACAGAGGTGATGAGGAAGACATCCCGGTAACTGTGGAAATGAACGGTACCCAATTTTTTGTGGGTGGTGCACAGATACTAAAATCTGATGTTGAAGCTTCAAACGGAGTGCTTCATGTGGTTGATGGCATCATCCAAACCAGTGAGACAGCCGGTCCAGGAATCCGATAATCATTCCGCTCCCACCATCCAGTGTTTCAGGGATCCTGTATCCCTGCTGGTGGAAGGCTAATAACTGAAGATTACATTATATTTTATATGTATACTAAAACGGCACCTTTATCCTGGTGCCGTTTTTTATGGGCCTACTACTTACAAATTGTTTTAGATTATCATTACAACAACAAACTATCGATCCGGTGTGCCTGCACGATCCCTTCGCAGGGCGACCAGGAAAAAATGGTAAAGCGGCCATCCTGGGAAGCTACCAGGGCCATGCTATCCTGCTGGTCGTGCACAAACTGGGCGGCAGAGAGGTGGCGCGTTCCTCCGCTTTTAGAAGGATGCTCATAGCTTGGCTGTACACCTATAATGGGTTCGGTGCTGTAGAGCCTTTCTATACTTTCCCGGCCATTCCCCCGCATGATCTTAGTGCCAAAAGCAAGCAGGTGATATCTGTCGCTCATGATCGTGGCACCATCAATGGCTGTTAGCCCGCCGATACTGTCAACTTCGCGCCTGAAACTACTCTGCCAGCCGGGCTGCTCCCGTTCGCTTCCTGATTGTTCCACCAGTGCAGCAAGACCTGAAAAGTGGGGGTGGAGTGCATAGGAAATAGGATGCACGATGGACTCCCGCCACTGCTCTGATCCGTGAGGAACAATTAGCAGAATGCCTCCGCGTCCATGAGCCCGCATGGAAACAGCCAGCTGCACCAGCACATTGAGCGAATCATACCAGTAGGTGGAACTGCGGCTTCCCAGCAGCTCGCTAAGCAGGCCCGGACAATCGGGTATGCGGCTCACCTCCTCATCTATGATCTTTATTTGATCGCCCTGCAGAATGGCAACATTCTTAAATTTGCCGAAACCATCCAGGCGCCGGTGTTTGATCACCAGCAAACCTGGCTCTGATACATCCAGCACAAAGCACAGGCTGGGAATGGTACGGGTAGTGCCCCAGATGTAAAGCTGACCATTATCCTGCCACACTCCCAAATGAATACCGGCGCGTTCCACACCGGGCGATAATTTGATGAGCACATAGGAAGTAAAGGGTAAGCGCTGCTGCAACAGCATGGGATGTTCTGCCTGTTCGGGAGCGAGGTATGCAAGCGAAATTGTGGGGGAATGTCCCTCCTCCCGCCGCAGGCTGGCCCAGAAACTAACATCCAGCAGCTGCTGAATAATAGCTGCCGAGGGCTGGGGTGCCAGGATCTGCTCCCCCAGCTGCTGTGCCTGGGAGTGCTGGCGCATAAAATGCTCTTCTATTTTCACAGCGACCAACTGCGCTGCCTGGTACGTCGATCTGGCTTGCATGGTGTTTGGTGTAGCGATTGTTCCCTGGCGCTAATGATAGTGAACTTAATAAAATTTCAGGAGTAGCAACTAAATGATCACTGAATAAACTACAGCCTGGTGAAAGTATCGCATAGGGCCATGTAAGAGACCTTTACCCCTGCAAACCTGCAGCGCCTATCCTGATACAACCACTCCAGAAATGGTGCGTAAACTAGGTTAATAATTGTATGTATCATTTAAATGAAATAAATATGAATAACGATAATAATTATAGCAGAGACAAAGACAATAACACTTATCCTGCAGACCGCAACAGGCCTGATATCAACCCTGCCACCCGCACCAAGGAAGCTTCCGGAAACCCGGATTCTGATAACGACCGGAAAGGCAGGAACATCGACATAGACCTGGAAAATCAGAAAAATGAAATGAGCGGCCGGAGCCAGCAAACCACTCCCTTAAACAGTGCTAAAGAGGTGGCAGATCGCTTTGGCAAGCGTGATCAGCAACAGGACCAGGAGAGCAGCAATAAGCAAAAGGAAAATTCCTAAGCTAGAACGCTGCCAGATTAAACAACTAAGTATCCCTGAAAAGGGTATGCACTTTTAATTTAAAAACTGCCCCGGATGGATATCCGGGGCAGTTTTTTTCCACCCCCTCTTTCTCCCAGCCTCCCGGCTGTACTTTTTTAAAGCCTGCATTTCCTGCTACGCTCCCCCTCCCACACCAGTCATTCCAGACTACTTCTATCCGGATAGAAAAAACCGCCTATTAGTTTTCCTCATGCTGCTTAATTTTTCTGTAATGATTTTACAGCAATCGATAGCTGCTGGAAGCTTCAATCCTCACGCACTCATCATATGCAAAAAAGCAGCCCTGGAATCAATTCCGGGGCTGCTTTTACTTTTATTAATCCCAGTATCACAGGATTGCTGCATATTGCAGGAAACTGTTAGCGGTCATTTTCATCGCCGCCAAACCAGGAGCGTACACGTTCAGTTGCTTTTTCCAGCAAGCCCCTGTCCCGGTCATCGTCCCGGTCCCGGTCATTGTTGTAGTTCCGGTCATTATCGTGGTCCCGGTTGTGAACATAGCTGGCAGCACCATAATTGCCGCGGTCGTACTCGCGGTTACCGGTATTGGTATAATGGTGGCTGGAACCACTGCTGCGCTGTCCGTATCCCTGATTTCTGTCCCTATCCCAATCCTGGTTATAACCGGAAGAACCATAATGGCTGCCACGGTTGCGGTCAGAATCCTGATTGCCAGCATAGCGGCCACCCCACTGGCTGGAGCCTGAGTTAACACTGTAGGGCCTTTCTTCACGGCTGCCATGGCCGTTCCCACGGTTAAAGTTACCATAGTTTGGGGTACCACTACTATAGGTAGAATCGTCACGCTCTGAGCTACCGCCACCCTGGCTTGAACGACTACCATAGCTGGAACCTCCACCTCCACCATAAGTGGAGCCTCTACCATAGTTGGAGCCGCCGCCATAGCTGGAGCCTCTATCCCATGAAGATCCGCCACTTCCATAAGAAGAACCACCTCTGTCAGAAGAACCTCCACCACCATAGCTGGAACCACTGCCACCGGAGGTGGAACCACTGCCACCGTAGTTGGAACTACTTCCATAGGAAGAGCCGCGGTCATATCTGCTGCCACCCTGGTTGTTATATTGACCCAGGTACTCACGATTGCGGTCGGAGGTATCAGCATAGTTGCCGGTGCTCACAGAGCTGCGGTTTCTGTCGCGATCGTAGTCGCCACCCATATTAGAAATGCCGCCGCTGCTAAAATCTCTGTCACGGTCATAGCCTCCGCCAAAGCTGCGGTTTCTGTCCGATCTGTCATAGCCACTGCCTCTGCCAGATTCGCCATAAGAACGGGAGCCTTCGTAGCCACCTCCCATATTTCCGTAGCTGCCCCCATAGCCGCCGCCATAGCTGCTCATCCCCGAGCCGCTACTGCTTCCGCGGCTGCGGTCAGAGTCAAATCTTCCGGAACGGTCGTAGTCTCCGCCAAAGCTGCGGTTTCTATCCGATCTGCCATAACCACCGCCCTGGTCATTACCACCGCCCATTCTGCCGGAGCTATAGCCGGAATAGTTGCGGTCACCGTAGCTATCGTATCGATCGCTATCCCTGCCCCGGTCCTCCATACCACCGCCAAAGCGGTTGCTTCTGTCGCTGTCGTAACGGCCAGAGTCATAATCGGGTCTGGAGCTGTTGCCAGATCTGGAGCCGTAACCGGAATAATCATTATCCCTGTCCCGGTCATATTCACTCCTGCTTCTGTTCTGATAATCTCTATCGTTTCGCATAAAAATTAGCGTTTGGGTTAAAAAAATTGTTATTCAGTTGATAGATACATTTTCTATACCTCCTTCTTTACATAAAATGCTTAGTCAAACAAGCGCATCATTTACCCTTGTTTTGGAGGTATCTGTATAACAGGAATGATCCTGCATGGTTTTTAAGAAGCAGGGTAGTTTCAGCCTATAGCCTCTTCCACAGTAAGCTGGAAATATGTTTGCACTGCAGCCAAACAGGGCAAAATGAAAAGCCTTAATACCCGAAATGCTTTGATCGTTGTTGAAATAATATATGTAAACTAATTGCAACAGGCTAAAAATCAACTACTTATCCTACCAGGTACTGCAGGGGTGATTTGGATACCAGAATATCCTGCCTCTTGCCCATGCGGGCCATCAGGAGGTAACTCACGCACAAACAGCAGGGAACTTCAGCACACTACTCTTCCTACCCTGGCACCCCAGTAAAATGCCTACTCCCCGGATAAGGAACCAGGAACTGCAGCAACATTGATTTTTCAGGATACTCCCCCTGCCTGATTTGGAGCTGGCTTTTTCAAGGGTACTCTGCAGGTTATTTATGCTCTTACTGCGCTGTGTAAATTCTCCTTAGGAAATTCAGGCTGCAGATTAATCATCCACTGCCTGGCCTACCAGCACCTTAAACTTCCAGGCTGTATCATCTTTTACAGGCCCCTGTGTTTGCTTCATCAGAATGCCTATGATGTTTTCTTCCGGATCGGCAAAGTACTGGGTATTGAAATAACCGCCCCAGCTAAAGGTACCGGTGCTGCCATTACCGCCTTTATCCTGTCCGTACTGGGTTAAAACACTAAAGGCAAGGCCATGGTAAGAATCTCCCTCTTCTCCCCAGATATTACCGATCTGGTTGCCCATAATGGTTTCTACGGTGGTATGGCTAAGGATACGCACTCCGTTAAGCTCCCCCCCATTGAGGTACATTTGCAGGAAAGTGGCATAGTCTTTTGCAGTACTGGATAAACCTGCACCCCCTGAAAAGAATTTCCTGGCTCCTTTGATGGGGTAATCGGTATCATAAAAGGTGGCGGTATAAGGCTGCCATTTCCCTTCGCGCTGGTGCTGAACAGCAACCAGGCGGTTTGCTTTTTCCTGCGGCAGGTAAAACCAGGTGTCGTGCATGCCCAGGGGCTCGAAGAGTCTTGTACGGAGGAATTCATCAAATGGAATTCCTGCTACCACCTCTATCAGGTATCCCAACACATCTATCCCCTCGCTGTAGGTAAACTTCTCCCCGGGATTGTGGTGCAGCGGCAGCCGGGCCAGTTTTTTAACCGATTCCTCTATGCTGATGGGTTCGGTGGTAAACAGATCGGTAACGCCTGCTTTCTGGTAAATCATCTTCATACGTTCATCACCATCGATCATACCATAGCCCAGTCCTGAAGTATGGGTAAGCAGGTGGCGTATGGTAATTTCCTTATCAGCTGCTTTGGTGGTGTAGGTGGTATCGCTGTAACGAAAAGACTGCAGCACCTGCGGATTTTTGAATTCAGGAATATATTTGGAAACAGGATCATCGAGCCGGAATTTTCCTTCCTCCCACAGCATCATAACTGCCGTAGAGGTAATGGCTTTGGTTTGGGAGGCTATCCGGAAAATATCATCCCGCTTCAGTGGCCGATTACTCTCTTGATCGGCCATGCCAAATGCCTTGTGATAAACAATCTTGCCATTGCGTGCTACCAGGGCAACCGCCCCAGGAATATTTCCTTCTGCAACTGCCTGCTCCAGCATCGCATCTATCCTGGCAAGCCGCTCGGCCGACATGCCCACTTTGGCAGGAGAAGTCTCTGTAAGGGGTGGTGACTTTTTGATGGATTTTGTTTGACCACCTGCCAGCAGGGCCAGCAACAGGAAGGGGATTAACAGTAGGTTTCGCATGTTTGAGAGAAAAGAATAATTGCGGGACAAAAAAGGAAAAAAAGGGGCTACCTGCAATACAAACGGAGTTTAAATTCAAATAAAAACAGTTACCCCGGACCAGCGGCCAGCACTCCTATTCAGTACACCCGCATCCAAAAACCCGAAGCCTCTATATCTTTATTGAGTTTTGGGCTAAGCCTGGTAAACTAAAAACTGATGCTGTTGATGGGCTGGCGCAAAAAACCTCCATTCAAACAAAAGTGCTGCTCTGATTGAATGGAGGTAAGGATATGAAGAAGCTGAAGGAAAAATATAGCACGTGACCGCTGCCTAAAACCCTGCAAGCAGACCTGCTTATACTAAAGTGTTTACTGTACCTCTGACAGTAGTACCAAAAACAAGATAAAAAAAGGAGGAGAGAAGCTCCCCACCCTTTTTAAGACACATCATTGAATTTTAATATTCTGATACCTGTGCCATCAAACCTGGTGAAGGCAAAGTAGTAGTCTACATTATAGCAGAGACACTGATCACGCAATATTCCTATGGCCACTTTCTCTCCAGGTACAAATGATTTGGTATAGTTGGTACGCCAGTGTACACCTGCCATGCTTCTGCCAGTGGAAATTAAAAAATTAAACTGCTCCGTTGCGGTCGCTGTGCAGTGGGTGCTGAAGCGTAATATTACAGGTAGTACCCTTTTTCGATGGCGTACTTTACAAGGCCAGCCGTGTTTTTAAGATTGAGTTTGCTTAGCAGGTTTTTGCGGTGCGTTTCTACGGTGTGGGTGCTGATAAAAAGCCGCTCGGCAATTTCTGAGGTGGTACACTCCTCCACAATCAGCCTGAGTACATCTTTTTCCCTGCTGGTAAGGCTGTAGTTGTTGCTGGAGGAGGATCCGCGCAGGCTTTCCATCATTACTTTGGTAACTTCTTTACCATAGTAGTTCTGCCCTGCATATACCTGCCGGATGGCTTCTATCAGCTCCTCTTTCCCGGTATTTTTCAAAATATAGCCAGAGGCCCCTACTTCCAGCAGGTTGCGGATAAATTCCGGATTGTTATACATGCTAAGAATAAGTACCCGCACAGCCGGAAAATTAGCTTTCACATTTCGGGTAGTCTCTATGCCATCCAACTCGGGCATGTTAATGTCCATCAGGATGATATCCACCGGGGTCTTCTGCATTTTCTCCAGGAGCTCTTTGCCGTTAGCGGCCTCCCCTGTTACCTGCAGTCCTGCTTCTGTTGCAAGCATGGAAGTCAGACCGTCTATGATCATTTTGTGATCATCTGCAATCATGATGTTGATCATGCTACTGGAATTTCTATGGTGGTGGTGGTACCCCCTCCTTTTCCGGAGTCGATGCTAAGGCTGCCTCCCAGGGAGGCCACACGTGATTCTATATTCCTGATGCCCATGCCCTTTTTCATGCTGGCAACGCCCGGATCAAAGCCTACACCATTGTCTTCTACCATGAGCAGCAGCTCCCCCTTGTGTTTATTAATCTGAATGGTTACTTCTGTAGCCCTGGCATGTTTTAAGATGTTACTCACCAGCTCCTGAATAATGCGGTACAGATGAATCTCTACCTGGCCCTCCAGACGCTCATCCAGGTTATGTACCAGGATCTCCAGCTTTACCTGGTTGGTAGCCTCAATGGTTTCCTTCAGATCCTGCAGCGCTGCCACCAGGCCGAACTTGGTGAGTACACCTGATACCATATTATGGGCAATATCGCGCACCTCGGTTACTGCTTTGTCCAGCAGGCCGTTTACCCGCTGATAGAGCAGTAGTGGTGCATGCTGCTGTACGCCTCCGTCTATCGCATTCAGGTGCAGCTTAACGGCAGACAAGGTGCTGCCCAGCCGATCGTGCAGGTCTTCGGCAATCCGCTTGCGCTCCCTGTCCTGGCCTGCCAGCATGGCATTGATCGATTTGATTTCCTGTTCCTTCAGCATTTCGGAGATACGCCGCTTGTGCAGCTCCTCATTTTTTAATGCAAGTTGCGAAAGCGCCCGTTGCCGCTGATGGTATACTACAATCACTACAATGCTCAGTATAACTGTTATGGCAAGCGTTATCATATAGGTGTTGCGTTCTGCCGTTTTCTGTTTTAAAGAAGCTTCTTTTACAAGCAGCTCCTTGTCCTTTTTTTCTGTTTCGTACTGTGTTTCGAGCTCAGCGAGCTGTCTGCTTTTTTCTTCGTTGTACAGGCTGTCTTTCAGTAATTCATATTCCAGTCTGAAATCGAATGCCTTCTGATGCTCGCCAATGCTGGCATAGGCTGCTGATATGCCCTGTAAAGCATCCTGCACCAGGTTTCTGGCCTGTACTTTCCTGGCCTCCGCCACACTTTTTTCATAAAAGCTAAGCGCTTTTTGAAAATCATTCAGCTGATAGCGAATATTGCCCAGGTTCATGTAAGACTGTGCAATTCCAGGTATATCCTGTACCTGCATGCGAATTTCCAGGGCCTGGTGGTAATAATCGTATGCTTCAGAGAACTTTTGCTGCTGCTCCTTCAATACACCAATGTTATTCACTACGCCCGCCAGACGATGGGGCTCATCTAATTTGGAAAAAGCAGCCCGGGCTTTTTCAAAATACTGGATGGCCTTGTCGGGGTCGGCCTGTTCATTATAGGGATCGGTGTTAATCCCCCCTAGATTCAGGTTCAGCAGCGCTTCACTCCGCACATCTTTTCCAGGTTCCACAAGCCCCAGTGCATGGCTGTAATGTGCCTCTGCTTTGCCAAAACTACGCTGACCGGCAAAGAAGTTGCCCAGGTTGATGTGGTTCTTCATTTGCCCGTTTTTATCCCCCAGCTGCTCATGGAGGCGCAAACTGTTTAGGTAACTGTCCAATGCCAGATCAAATTCTCCCTTAATATTGTAGACAGAGCCCAGGTTATGGTAGCATTTTGCTGCATTATCCAGATACCCCAGCCTGTGGGAGATGTCGAGCGACTTTAGGAAGTGCTCAACAGCCAGGTCTGGCTCTGCTGTTTTTTTATACTCCATGCCCAGATCACGGTGCAGGTAAGCCCTGCTGCTATCTTCAGTAGTTTGCAGCAGCAACCGCCGCAGACTATCTGCAGGAACATGCTCAGCGGCCGGCAAAATGCCGGAATAGAAGAAAATGAAAAGGGTAGCAGCCGCAAAAAAGTATTTCATTATAAACAGGGTGATATTTATAACAAATTAAATATTGTTTTTAACAATATCAACAGTGCTACCCCGGTTATTATGGTGCTTATTTTGGAGCCCCAAAATCAGAAAAGCCATAAATCACCTTAAGCATCAGCATCTCCGTAATAGACGCTGCTTTTTGGTGGCGGCGGGTTGGTATTCGTTTGGCTTAATGCTGCAAAGCTGTTATCAATGTCATCCATATCGACCGTATTCATATCGATTGTTCTCATTTCACGGGCAACCTCCTCGTCTACAAGCAGCTCAACTTCCAGCAGCTTCCGTTTGCTTGTATCGTTCTGCAGGTCCAGGTCGAATGTAAGCAGATTCCTGTCGCTGCTATCCGCTGCAGCGCCTTTGCGGGTATACACCAGCACCAGTTTATGTACGTCCGTAGCAGTCAGCGATTCTGTATGTGACTGATAAGCCAGCTTTTCTTTAGATAAAATCAGGCAGTATAGCTTTTTTTCTTCCTGGTCTACTGACAGCAGTATTCTGGCTTTATCGTGAGGCAATTTTGACAGTTGCTTCCGGTTACGGGCAAAGGGAGATACTTCTGGTTGCAGAATCATAATGATAAAGGATTAGGGTGATAAATCTTCATAAAGCGCAGCAGAGGAAGGTATCAAACTATTGCATTTAATATACAAAGTTTTTGATTTATTAGTGTTAAGATTTCTTGTTTGCTCCTGTTTTGTCACTGCCTGCTGATGAGGATTTCTTCAAAGGTCTGAAATGATATGCTACCGCGTAACCCTGTTATCAGCCATTTTTTTCTACCGGTTTTCAGGGATGCAGCTTACTTAGTATCTTAATTTGACGTCCTACTTATTTCTAGCTTCTACTTCTTTATTTACCTGCCCAACAGAGAACAAAATATCATCATCCACCGGTACAGGGCCCTGGAACAATCGGGGCAGAACTTCAGGGAAAAATAGAAAGCCTCTGAAAAAATATAGCAAAACAAAGTGTTAAATAATCATATCTCTGCCGCTTATGTTAAAACAACAACTGCTGCACCCACCAGCGGTATTGCCCGGGCCATCAATAAAAATAGTAAATTACATCTATTGACTTCTGCAGGAGCTTCTGTAATGAACTCTATTAAGTTCAAGCAATCGGACTGATGGTAATTTTGTATTCCTGCTACTGAAACATAAAATTGTTTTCCGGATGCGTTATTTATCTTTGGGATATTCCATTAAAATATCATAGCCTACTGGCATGAAAATACTGTTGCACCTGTTTTTAACTGCAGTGATTTTTTTAGCCCCCCTCCTGCCCCTGGAGGCACAAATAAAAGATCCTGCCAGCCATAGCGCTCCCGCCGCACTCAATCACTGGGTTGATGCTGTGTTCGATACCCTAAGCCCGGACCAGCGGATTGCTTTGTTAACAGACACGCCAGCCACAAATAATCTTTTAAACGGGATTCCTCCTGCCCTTTCAAAACCTATTGCAGAAGAGTTACTGCACCGGAAGCTGTTGGAGGCTTCTCTTACCGTGCTCCGCAATGAGCGGGTGCTGATGCCCCTCTTACGACTGGATACCCTGCAAATAGCTTCTGTTTCTTTTGGCACCAGTAGGTCAACACCTTTTCAAGAGATGATTGGCCTTTATACCAGGGTTACCCACTTTAACCTGCCTCTAGGTGCAAGCCAGGTAGCTGTAGATGCCGTTAAAGAGCAGCTGGCACACTACAACCTGGTGATTGGAGGATTGCATGAGGAACCAGCCGGCACTCAGCTCAATAAGGTAGCTGGCGCCGGCGAACCGGTTCAACAGTTTATTAGTTTGTTGTCGTCCAGCCAAAACACCATTATGGCTGTGTTCAAAAATGCGGAGGCCCTTGCTGCCCTTCCCGGTATTGAGCAAAGCGATGGTCTTATCATTACCTATCACGACAGCCCCCTTGCCCAGGAGCTGGCTGCGCAACTGATCTTTGGCGGTATAAGTGCAGGTGGGCGCCTGCCCCAACATGTGGGCAACAATTTCAGAGAGGGCGAGGGCATAGTGGTAGCCGAAAAAATCAGGCTGGGATACGGGCTGCCAGAAGAGGTTGGCATGGATTCTGAAATTCTCTACAGCCGGGTAGATTCACTGGTAAACCAGGCAATGGATGTAAAGGCCACCCCGGGTGCACAGGTGCTGGTGGCCAGGAATGGAAAGGTGGTGCTGCACAAAGCCTATGGCTACCACGAGTACAGCGATACCGTCCGGGTAAAAAAGTCTGATCTGTATGATCTGGCCTCTGTTACCAAGATCAGCAGCGGGCTGGCAGCCCTGATGAAGTTGCACGACGAAGGAAAATTCAACCCGGACGCACCGCTCGGGCAGTACCTCCCCTCCTTCAAAAGATCTAACAAAGCCGATATCCCCATGCGCGATATCCTCACACACCAGGGTCGGCTAACCCCCTGGATCCCTTTCTGGAAAAATACCATCAGGAAAAACGGTGGGTATAAGTGGTTTACCTTTAGGCCAGACTCCTCAGCGCGTTATCCCATCAAAATCAGGGAAAATATGTACCTGCACAGAAATTATCCCGACAGGATCATGAAGGCCATTAGAAAATCACCTTTGCTGGAGGAGAAAAAATATGTCTATTCTGATTTCTTCTTTATACTGGCCCCGCGGGTAGTAGAAAACATTAGCGGCGAAAAACTACCTGTGTACCTGCAGCAAAACTTTTATGAGCCCCTGGGGGCCACCAGTCTTACCTATAACCCCTATGAAAAATACCCGCCGAAAAGTATCGTACCAACGGAATATGACTTTTTTTTCCGGCACGAGCCCATTCGCGGACGTGTGCACGACGAAGGCGCCATTATGCTGGGGGGCATCTCAGGCCATGCTGGTCTGTTCTCCAATGCCAATGACCTGGCCAAGCTCCTGCAAATGTACCTGAATGGCGGCAGCTATGGCGGCCGGCAGTATATCAGCACAGAAACCCTGCAGGAGTTTACCCGCTACCAGTTTCCGGAGAACAACAACCGCCGCGGACTGGGCTTTGATAAACCGGCACTTGAGTACACAGGAGCAAACAGCAACACCGCCCGCGATGCCAGCAAGGCCAGTTTTGGCCACACCGGCTTTACCGGCATTTTCGTATGGATGGACCCGGAGTATGATTTGCTCTACATCTTTCTCTCCAACCGGGTAATGCCTACCCGCGACAACAACCGCCTGGGTAAGCTAAATACCCGCACCAACATACAACAGGTGTTGTATGATGCGATAAGGGAATAACAGTACAGCATAAGCCTCTGGGTTTAGGGCACTATATTAGTGGTATACCCTCACACGCCTGTTTCATACCCCAAGCCTATGAAATTTTTTGGTACTTCCCCCTCAACCTTATATCTCAGCTATGCTATTCGTTTTGTGCTGGTGGCCCTCCTGCTGACGGGGATATTGGCATTAACGGATCAGGAGCCTGAACCAGTGTGGTATACTTTCAATCCGGCTGCGGAATACCATGATACACGCCTTGACATGCACAACTGGCTGGATGCACCTGCCGGAAAGCATGGGTATGTTAAGCTTGATGGTGGTGACTTTAGTTTTGAAAACGGAAAAAAAGTAAAGTTCTGGGGTGTAAACATTGCTTCGGGCTGGTCTTTTCCCAACAAGCCCGAAGCTGATCAGTGGACCCACTACCTGGCGCACTACGGCCTGAATAGTGTACGCTTCCATAAGTTTACTGCTCCGGGAATGGAAAAGGGGGTTTCCACCCGGCTGGCTGCCGATAAGTTTGACCGCCTGGATTATTTTTCAGCTAAATTAAGGGAGCAGGGCATCTATTATGGCTGGTCGCATATTTACGGCCATAAGCCCCTGCCCGGCGACAGCAGCAGACTGCTGGCCTATGAGGAGGTCAAAGAGGCAGGTGGCGGTCATTTAAAGGGGTCGACCATAGGTTTGGTAAACTTTGCCCCCGACCTGCAGGACCTCAGCATAGAATTAACTATAAATATGCTGGAGCATGTGAACCCTTACACAGGCATACGCTATGCCGACGACCCTGCCCTGAATTTTGTAGAGCTGCAAAACGAAGACAACCTGTTTTTCGCCACTGCCCATAACTGGATCATGAAGGCGCCTACGTATAAAAAACTTATCAGCCTACAGTTTTCTGAATGGCTTTTGGATAAATATAAAACAGAAGAGGCGCTGGTGCAGGCATGGGGCAACAGTGCACTGAATGCCTGGCCCAATTTTCAGCAGCAGGAAAGCCTGGAGGAAAGAAATATATATCCCCTTGCCCATCATGGTTACCTAAGCCGGGAGTATTTTGAACAAAACCCCCAGCTGCAGGCACGACTGCTGGATACTGCCTTCTTTCTCTATGAAACCCAGAATAAATTTTACAACAGGTACATAGCAGCCATCAGAAAAACAGGATACAGAGGTCCCATTGTAGCCAGTGGCTGGCAGGCAGGCGATTTTGTGGCACACTACCTTAACCTGCACTCAGATTACAAGGCCGGCATTATTGACAGGCACAATTACTTTGGCGGGGGTAAGGGACACCGGCTGGATACCGGCCGGTTCAGCAACATCAGCATGGTTTCACAACCTGGCTCAGGTTTGTTAAGTACCGGCATGCAGGCAGTGGCCGACCGGCCTTTTGCCCTCTCTGAATGGATGAGCCTGATTCCTACCGAATGGATTGCCGAAAGCAGCCCAATTGTTGCCATTTATGGTATGGGCCTGCAGGGCTGGGATGCCTCCTACGCCTATGCCTCCAACCAGCCTGCCATCACAAAAACCATAGAGGCCCCCAGACATGGGCTTTACAATTTTGACTCTCCGCTGTATATGCCCCTCTCTCCTACCCTGGCACGCATGATTTACCGCGGCGACATTAACGAAGGCAGCGTGGTGGCCTCCCGCAAGGTGCACCTCCCCGACCTGGCAGAAGGGAAATTAAACTTTGATGAAAAGATCCTGCAGAACCAGGATGTGAAATCCTTCGAAGGTACTCCGCAGGAGGCACTGGCCAGGGGAAAAGTAGTGGTTGAGTTTACCAGCAGCCCTGAAGCCTCTCAGATTCCCTCCCTGCGGGATCTGTATGATCAGTCAGGTAACTCCATCACCTCCACCACAGGGGAGCTTGTGTGGCATAAAGCTCCTGGAGAATATTTTACAGTTAATACCGCTGGCACTAAGGGCATGGTAGGTTTTGCACCAGAGATCCCGATCAGTCTTGGCGACATTCAGCTACAGACCTACAATCCTTTTACAGTGGTGCTGCTTACAAGCCTCGAGAAAGACAAGAACATGGCTGAAGCCGAAAGTTGGTTAGTAACTACCCTGGCCCGGGCCAGAAACACAGGCATGGAGTACGACAGCGACAAACAAATGCTGCTGGCGCCAGGCTCAGCCCCGGTTTTACTGGAAGCCGTAGATGCTGAACTCCTGTTTAGGGGCAGAAAGCCTAAATGGGCATACGTACTGGATCATACAGGCAGGCGAACCAGTCAGAAGATCAGGCTGAAAAAAAACAAATTAAGCCTGCTGGGCAGCAAATATAAAACGCTTTATTATGAAGTTGTATTTTGATACAATGCGCTGCTAACATGCCTATCTGCGGTAACAGGCGTTCCTCAAAAAGTAAAACACTAACAAAATCGCACTATAGTAAGTTGTGTAGCTTTAACCAGACTTTACTATGAAAAAGCTGCTTTTTTTTATTCCCGCCCTTATTCTAAGCTTCAGCGCCTGCAACTCCGACAACCGTTCACAAGAGGGCACAACAGACACCGAACAGGTACAGATAGGCACGGAAGAGCTTGATAACGAAACGCGTAGTCTCAGACAGGTAATTGCGAGCAGGGAGGAGCTTTCTACATTTGCCAGCCTTATTGAAAACGCCGGCATGGTAGAAACCGTAGAAGGTGTGGGTCCATTCACCATTTTTGCACCCTCTAATGAAGCCTTCAATAAACTGCCACAGGGAAGAGTGGATGCTCTGATGAGTATGGGCGACAGCCAGGAACTGAAGACCATCATTGGCCATCATATGATGAGCAGAAGATTAATGCAGGACGAAATTGAAAATGCCGGCAATGTAGATTTATTAGGAGGGCCCAACCTTCACCTAAGAATGGAAAACGGCAACATCATGATTGGCAATGCAAGAGTAGTTACCCAAAGCATCCCCGCCAGAAATGGAGTAATCCATATCATTGATCAGGTGCTGATCCCTGAAAATATACAGATTCCGCAATAAAGCTGTTGCTCCGGAAATGCTTCACTCCCATTTTATAAGGCTTTACTGGCATAAATCCTGAACAAATCATAAGCTGCCAGTTGCCTTGCAGGCACCAGGGCTCACGGAATACTACTCTGGAATAAAATCTCCGAAGTGCAAGAGCCGATCTATAAAAGGGGTTAGCACTTGATGTTTGGAGCAGGTCTTTTCCTGCTGCCCGGGCAAAAGGGCTGCAAACTGGCAGTTTTAGTTAAAATAGTTGGTGTAATTTTTTAATGCAGGCTGCAGGTATTTTATGAATGAAATCATTACAGTCTCCTCATTATAGGAGCCGGTGCATTGCATTAAAATAGTTTATATTTTCTGTGAAAAAGTAGTAGATACCCGCTTACGGAAGAGTTAACTTGTAAACTGAAACTATTTTAAACACCAGCGCTCCTGCATCAGCTTATTTGGAACCCCTGGTAAAGACAAAACATTGGGATTCTGAAAGATGCAAACAGACAACAACTATCAAACCTGCTTACGCTTGTATTTAACAAACCTGGCAGTAAGGCAACGTTTGTCAGCTAAATCATTAAAATAGTTTATATAGTATATACCAACGGCTCTTTTTAATTTCCAAAACGCAAACGTTTGCAATAACATACGCTCATGCTCTTATTAGGAATTGATTTAGGTACCTCTTCCATCAAAGTATCGGTTGTTGACGATCAGACCCAAACCAGTCTGGTATCGGCCCAATATCCCGATAAAGAGTCCGATATTCTCTCGCCAAAGCCAGGCTGGGCGGAACAATCTCCAGATATGTGGTGGCTGCATGTACAAACAGCCATTCGTAAAGCCAATGCCTCTGGCAAATACGATCCGAAAGATATTGGTGCCATTGGCATCGCCTACCAGATGCACGGGCTGGTTGTGGTTGATAAAGACCAGCAGGTGTTGCGCAATTCTATTATCTGGTGCGACAGCCGTGCTGTTGAAATTGGTAACAAAGCCTTCGAAAGCATTGGCGAAGATAAAAGCCTCTCTCACCTCCTGAACTCTCCCGGCAACTTCACCGCCTCCAAGCTGGCCTGGGTAAAGCAAAACGAACCCGAGCTCTACAACCGCATCGATAAGGCCATGCTTCCCGGCGACTTTGTAGCCATGATGCTAACCGGAGAAGTGACTACCAGCGTTTCGGCCCTTTCTGAAGGGGTTTTCTGGGACTTCAAAACGGATAAACTATCTGAAGATGTACTGGGCTATTACGGCTTCGATAGGGCGCTGATCCCGGAAGTAAGACCGGTTTTTTCTGATCATGGCAGGCTGAAAAAAGAGATTGCTGATCAGATAGGCCTGAAGGAAGGCATCCCGGTAACCTATAAATCCGGCGATCAGCCCAATAATGCGCTTTCTCTCAACGTACTGCAGCCTGGCGAAGTGGCTGCCACTGCCGGAACCTCGGGCGTGATCTATGGCGTGAGCGATCAGCTAATTTATGATCCGCAATCGCGGGTAAACACTTTTGCCCACGTAAATTATAGCGGCGAAGAAAAACGCGTGGGTGTGCTGCTGTGCATCAATGGCACCGGCATTCTTAACCGCTGGATCAAAAACCTGTTTGCCTCCGAAATCAGCTATGCAGAGATGAACAAACAGGCCGGACAGGTACCTATTGGCAGTGATGGTCTGCGTGTATTGCCCTTTGGCAACGGAGCAGAGCGTATGCTCAACAACAAAATTGTAGGCACCCATTTTCATAATATAGACCTGAACCTGCACAGCCAGAGCCATATGTTCAGGGGCGTGCAGGAGGGCATTGCTTTTGCCTTCCGCTACGGGCTGGATATTATGCGTGAAAACGGGATGAATCCTACCCTTATTCGTGCCGGCAGGGCCAACCTCTTCCTGAGCGATCTTTTCCTGGAGGCTTTTGTAAATGCCACGCACGTGCCGGTTGAGCTCTATATGAACGATGGCAGCGTTGGTGCGGCCCTGGGCGCAGGTATAGGCGTAAAAACTTTCAATTCTGAACAGGAGGCTTTCAGCAACAGTAAACCACTGCAGTTGGTGGAGCCAAAAAATACAGAGGCCTACGAGCCGGTGTACCAGGAGTGGAAAGCCCTGTTACAGAAACAACTTATGTAGAAAATTATCTAACAACATAACCAACCCCGAATATTATGTCAAAAGTAGTTTTAGGAGATAAAGAATACTTCAAGGGAGTAGGACAGATCAAATACGAAGGCCGGGAGTCTGATAACCCGCTGGCCTACCGCTGGTACGATGAGAACAAAATGGTAGCTGGCAAAAGCATGAAAGACCACTTTCGCTTTGCTATCGCTTACTGGCATTCATTTGTAGGTGATGGCGCAGATCCTTTTGGTTCACCCACGCACAACTATCCCTGGAATGAGAAAAAAGACCCGATAGAGCGCGCCAAAGATAAAATGGATGCTGCTTTTGAATTTATCACCAAAATGAACATGCCTTACTACTGCTTCCATGATGTGGATGTGGTGGATTATGGCAACGACATTAAGGAGAACGACAGAAGGCTGCAGGCGATGGTGGAGTATGCCAAACAAAAGCAGGCCGAAAGTGGCGTGAAACTGCTGTGGGGTACTGCCAACCTGTTTTCGCACACCCGCTATATGAACGGTGCTTCTACCAACCCTGATTTTCATGTGCTGGCCCATGGCGCTGCCCAGGTAAAAGCAGCCCTGGATGCTACCATTGCACTGGGCGGAGAAAATTACGTATTCTGGGGTGGCCGCGAAGGTTACATGACCCTGCTGAACACTGACATGAAGCGTGAGCAGGAGCATTTTGCCCGATTCCTTCATACTGCCAGAGATTATGCTCGCAAGCAGGGCTTTAAAGGCACCTTCTTTATTGAGCCTAAGCCTATGGAACCTACCAAGCACCAGTACGATTACGATGCTGCTACGGTAGCCGGCTTCCTGCGCCAGTACGACCTGATGGATGATTTCAAGCTGAATATTGAGGTAAACCATGCCACTCTTGCCGGCCATACCTTCCAGCACGAGCTGCAGGTAGCTGCTGATCAGGGACTGTTAGGATCTATCGATGCCAACCGTGGTGACTATCAGAACGGCTGGGACACCGACCAGTTCCCGAACGATATCTATGAACTAACAGAAGCCATGCTGGTATTTCTTGAGGCCGGTGGCCTGCAGGGCGGCGGCGTTAACTTCGATGCCAAGATCAGAAGAAATTCTACCGATCCTAAAGACCTCTTCTACGCCCACGTAGGGGGTGCCGATATTTTCGCGAGAGCGCTGCTTACTGCTGATGCCATCCTGCAGAAATCTGACTACAAGAAGATACGCCAGGAGCGTTATGCCTCTTTCGACAGCGGAAAAGGCAAAGCTTTTGAAGAAGGGCAGCTTTCGCTGGAAGACCTGCGTGCTTATGCCATTGAAAATGGTGAGCCTGCAACCATCAGTGGAAGACAGGAATATCTGGAGAATTTGATTAATCGCTATATCTAGTCCCAAAGCAATAAGACCATGACAGCAGGCGTCATGGTCTTATTCTTCTTTATAACTTATTTGCAGAGTAAATAATCTATATGAAACAACAAACAGATGTAGAAAAGCAAAATATGCCTTTCATTGTAGGCATCACACTGGTGGCTACGCTGGGGGGCCTTTTGTTTGGCTACGATACCGCTGTAATATCAGGTGCTATCGGATCGCTGCGGGACTACTTTCAACTAAGCGACCTCGAAATGGGCTGGGCAGGTTCCAGTGCGCTGGTAGGTTGTATGATTGGTGCAGCTGTTGCCGGACTCATTGCCGACCGCTTTGGCCGTAAGCCTGGCTTGCTGATTGCAGCAGTCCTTTTCTTTATTTCAGCTATTGGCTCTGCCATGCCTGACAGCTTCACTACCTTTATCATCTATCGTATTGTGGGTGGTATCGGTGTAGGCATTGCCTCTATGCTTTCGCCTATGTACATAGCCGAAATTGCTCCTGCTCATTTGCGCGGCCGGCTGGTTTCTTTTAACCAGCTTGCAATCGTTACCGGTATGCTGATTGTGTATTTTGTAAACTATTACATTGCCCTGCAGGGTGATGAAGTGTGGAACCTCAATACAGGATGGCGCTGGATGTTTGGCAGCGAGGCCATTCCAGCAGGCTTGTTCTTCTTCCTGGTACTGGTAGTACCCCGCAGCCCCCGCTGGCTGGTGCTGGCTGGCAAAGAAGCAAAAGCCGTGGAAGTGCTTACCAAAATCATGAATGCCGACTATGCAAAACGCGCTGTAGCCGAGATCACTGCTTCCCTCCACCGCGATTCGCTGGCGCCTAAAGTAAAGCTGATTGGCCAGGGCTTTGGCTGGGTGCTGTTTATTGGTATCATGCTAAGTGTGTTTCAGCAAATCACGGGTATCAACGTAATCCTTTATTATGCTCCGGAAATTTTTAAACAATTAGGCGGTGGCACCACAGATGCGGCCATGCTGCAAACTATCGTAGTGGGTGCCGTTAACCTCGTCTTCACAGTGGTAGCCATTGCAACTGTAGACCGCTGGGGACGCAAGCCGCTGATGATTATTGGTTCACTGGGCATGGGCATCTGTATCAGTGCCGTAGGTTTTGCTGCCTACACACAAAATACAGGTGTATGGATCCTGCTCTTCATCCTGGGTTACATTGCTTCTTTTGCACTGTCATTAGGACCGGTTGTATGGGTACTTCTTTCTGAAATATTCCCTAACCAGATTCGTGCAAAAGCCCTGGCAATCGCCGTATTTGCACAGTGGCTGGCAAACTTTGCAGTAAGCCAGACTTTCCCGATGATGCTGGGCAACCCGTACCTGAATGAGAATTTCCACGGCGCTTTCCCTTTCTGGCTGTATGGCGCCATGTGCGTGGTTACCATTATCTTCGTATGGAAGTACGTACCTGAAACCAAAGGCAGAAAGCTTGAAGAAATGGAAGATCTGTGGAGAAAGAAATCAGACCTGATCCCCGAAAATCCAAATCTGGACCCTACAATAAAGGCAAAAGCCTGATAATATGGCAGTAGCGTAGAAGCTGCTGTCCCGAAGACTATTTTTTGATGATTGATGATTGGTTAAGAACCCCGCTTCCATTTGGCAGCGGGGTTCTTCTTTTAAATCACTCCACCTCCAGTGCTCCGTTCAGCACATAAACCAGGCCTTTTTGGGTGCTTAGGTTTACCACCTGATCCTGGTATCGGAGCTGCAGGGGGTTGCCTAGCCTCGACAGCACCTTTACCTGTTTCAGCCTGCCTTCATCCCACTCTATATCCACCTCAAATCCACCACGGGCAACCAGACCGCTGATGCTACCCTTAGGCCAGGCTGCAGGCAGGGCTGGCAACACCTCTACTTCGCCTGCATGACTTTGCAGAAGCATTTCAGTTATACCGGCGGTAGCCCCAAAGTTACCATCGATCTGGAAAGGCGGGTGGGTATCGAAGAGGTTCGTCAGCGTAGATTTGCGCAGGAGCTCCTGCAGGTTTTCGTAGGCTGTCTCACCATCCTGCAGGCGGGCAAAGAAATTAATGATCCAGGCACGGCTCCAGCCGGTATGCCCGCCGCCATGCGACAGTCGGTAATCGATGGTTTTACGGGCAGCTTCCATCAGCTCAGGGTTTTGCTGCCGGTTAATTTGCCGGCCGGGGTGCAGCGCAAACAGGTGGGAGATATGGCGGTGGCCCGGCTCGTTCTCCTCAAACTCCTCAGTCCATTCCATGATGCGGCCATCGCTGCCTATCCTGGTAGGAGGCAATTGGGTTAAAACCTTTTCCATCCGCCGGCGGAAGCTGGCATCCTGCTTCAGGATGGTGCTGGCAGCAATGGTGTTGCTTAAAAGATCCCTGATGATCATATGATCCATGGTTGGGCCCATCACCATGGTGGCGACTTCGCCTTCTTTGGTCTTGAAAGTATTTTCCGGAGAAATAGAAGGTCCCGACACCAGCTGCCCTGTTTCCGGGTGTTTCACCAGCCAGTTTACAGCAAATTCAGCAGCTTCTTTCATAACAGGATACCCCAGCTCCCTAAGGTACTGCCGGTCTTCTGTAAACAGGTAATGCTCCCAGAGGTGCTGGGCACTCCAGGCCATGCCCATGGGCCACATGGCCCAGCGTGGTTCTCCGTAGGGTTCTGTAAAAAACCAGGGATCGGTGGTAAAGTGCGCCACAGTTCCTTTCACTCCATACATATCTCTGGCAGTTTTGCGGGCATCAGGACGCATCTTATCCAGAAACTGCAGGAAAGGCAGGTGCATTTCCGAAAGGTTGGTTACCTCTGCCGGCCAGTAGTTCATCTGTATGTTGATGTTGATGTGGTAATCGGCACTCCAGGGGGGAGTGAGGCCATCGGCCCAGATACCCTGCAGGTTGGCGGGCAGGCTACCGGGGCGTGAGCTGCTGATGAGCAGGTAGCGCCCAAACTGGTAGTAAAGCTCCACCAGATCCGGGTCAGTATTCCCCATCTTAAGTGCGGCTAAACGATTATCTGTTGGGAAGTATTCAGCAGGAGAGGTTCCCAGATCAAGTGCAACACGTTTAAAGAACTGCTGATAATCAGCCAGGTGATCCTGCTTCAGGCTTGTATAGTCTTTTTTTGCAGCTGCTGCCAGGCGGTTTGCCGATTGTGTTTCTGGATTTTCTCCCCTGTAATCAGTAGCACCGGTAATGAGCAGGGTAACCGTATTAGCACCGGAGATCTGCAGGCTGTTGCCTGATTGCGCCACACTTCCACCCTCATGCAGCACCTGCAAACGGGCTACCATCTTTACCCCTACCCCATCGCCAACATGCTCGCTCATGATGAGCTCATTGCCAAATGCTTTTATTTCTGCTTTGTTACCGGGTCTGCTGTATGAGGCCTTAAAGCTAAGTACATTTGCTTTATCGGCTGTTAGCCTTACCACCAGCGCCTGGTCTGGCGCACTGGAGAATATTTCACGCTTAAAATTTATTCCGCCTGATCTATAGGAAACACTGGCAATGGCTGTTTCCAGATCCAGGCTACGGCGGTAATCTGTTGCTTCCTGGTGCAGTGTGTCGAATTCCAGCGCCAGGTCACCCAGGGTCTGGTAGGTGCTCCAGACCTGCTTATCGCCCATCATGGCCTCCTGTGCCAGCGCTACCGCTTCGGCATATTTACCGGCAAAGAGTAACTGGCGCACCTGGGGCAGCGCTGCCTTTGCTTTTGGGTTTACAAAATCGGCCGGCTTCCCTACCCACACCGATTCTTCGTTCAGCTGCAGGCGTTCAGTCGCCACATGACCAAAAACCATTGCCCCAAGACGGCCATTTCCTACTGGCAGGGCCTCATTCCAGTCTGTAGCAGGCTGGTTGTACCATAGGCTTAACGGCCGCGGCGGCTGCATAGGCTGCTGTGCGGATAAATGACCCATGGAAACTATTGAAATTAACAAGCTTATTATAAAGCAGCAGGAGTGTTGGTTTATTCGATTCATCAAAGCAATCAGTCTTATGAATAATAATGGTTATCAAAATAACTAAGATTGGCCCCAAACGGCCAGGAACATTCAGGCTTAAAGTTAATAGGCACAAGATAGCAACAGGGTCTCTTTTATTCCGAAAAGGGGTATCATATGTAACCTCTTGCATAAATACCAGCAAAAGCAAAAAGGCGCCGGACTTCTCCGACGCCTTTAAACTGTAGCTCTGCAAAGATTATCTGGCAATGTTTTTGGCTTTGTATACCTCATCATTACCACTATACTCAAACCAGTCGAAGCTGGCTTTAGAGGCAGATTGTTTTCCCTGTGAGGTGGCGTATGGCCCCATAGTGGTGCCAACAAAGCCACCGGATACCCGGGTGCTCAGGAAAGTACCATCCACCCCTGACTTCAGCAGTTTCCAGTCGCCCTGTTTGGTAGTGTAGTAAAAATTGTAGTTGCCCTTATCGAACTCCACCTTTAGGTAAAGCGGTTTGCCCCTTTCACTTTTTGCCAGCTTCTGTTCTGCTATCACGGTGGTGCCGGCATCAGCTGTGCCAGCATCCCTGGCTGTTCCCTCTCTGGCTGCATCAGCTCCTTTGTTAGATTGCAACAACTGAATTACCTCCTCACCATTGGCAGAAAGTGATTTACCCAGGGCATAATAGTTTTGCTCACCCTGAAAGGTAGCAATGCCGGCAAATTCATTGGCCGCAGCAGGCTTGAACTGCATTTTGGCAGTGGCATTGCCTGTCCAGTGCTGCTGCCGCCTGGCTACATAGGAAGGGTTCTGTTTCCCGGAAAGCGTCTCCGGACGCAGATCCAGCGTTAGCTGGCCGGCCGGCTGTTCCAAACTGTACCATTTTGTGCGCGGAGTTCTTACAAACGTCCAGTGCATTGGCAGCTGCTTCTGATCGAAATCTGCCCTTTGGGTGAAATTACCATTCAGCGGAAAATCTGTCTTGGTTTCGGGGAGATCAGGCCGCTGATAGCTGTACTGCACTTCTTCAAAATCGGGATTAATGATAGGCCAGCCCTCTTTCCAGCTAACAGGAGCCAGGAAAGTTTCACGACCCAGGTTATAGCTGTCGTTTTTATCGTAAGGCCTGGTGGCCAGGAAAACTGCCCACCAGTCGCCATTCTGTGTCTGAACCAGGTCGGCATGGCCGGTGGCAGAAACCGGGTATTCACGATCGGCAGGAAGATGGCGCTGGGTGAGAATAGGGTTACCGGGATAAGGAATGTACTTACCGGTTACTGTGGTGCTCCGCAGGATTACTTCAGAATGGTTCACACTGGTGCCACCTTCGGCAGCCATCAGGTAGTAGTAGCCCCCTTTTTTGTAAATGTGCGGACCTTCTATCCACACCGGTTTTTTGGAAATATCCACTCCTCCGTTTACCAGAATAATGGGCGTACCCACCGCCTTCAGATTTTGCCAGTCGAACTCCATCATACGGATGGTTCGATGGCCATCATAGAGGGGCTTATTATCCGGTGCTTCGCTGTTGTAGATGATGTAGGCCTTTCCATCTTCATCAAAAAAGAGGGAAGGATCAATACCACTCACATTCCGCAGCCACACCGGGTCTGACCAGGGCCCGGCAGGATTCTTTGCCGTTACCACAAAATTACCACCCCCATCAATCAGTGTGGTAACCATATAAAAGGTGCCGTTGTGGTGTTCAATGGTGGGGGCAAAGATGCCCCTGGAGATGCCCAGTCCATCCAGGTCCAGCTGCTCGGGGCGGTCCAGCACATTGCCAATCTGCTTCCAGTTTACCAGGTCCTTGCTGTGCATCACCGGTACCCCCGGAAAATAGGAAAAGGTAGAATGTACCATATAATAATCCTCTCCCACCCGGGTAATGCTCGGATCAGGATAAAAGCCTGATAGGATCGGATTGATGAAGGTATTACCTGACTGTGCCATCAAGCTTGTGCTGATCAGACAACAAAGCAGTAAGGCAGTGGCTTTCCGGAATATGGTATGTATATGGGTCATTTGGCTTGGCTAAGTTTGTTTAGATTCTCTACATTGAGCTTTCTCTATTCCGCCTCTCTGGCAGGAATGTAGAAGCTTTCCGGTGGCCCCAGGTAGCTGGGGTTGATTTCTTTAGTTTCCACTACAATTTTCTGTAGCACCACACCCGGATCTACCATCCAAAACTTCAGCACATGCTCGCCTGGTGTGGCAACCGTATGCCTGCTCACCAGCTCCTTGATGTTGTTGGCCACATCACGATTCCAGGCCGCTTCCGACTGATCGGTGTGCAGGTTCAGGACCTGTGGTGCCTCGTCGTCGATGGAAATGGCAAAACGTAGGCCCTGGTTGTTGTGAAAGTTGAGGGTGGGCGAAACATACACCCGCACCTTTAGCTCACCGCTGTTGAGGAGATACATTTTGTACTCCAGCCGCGGGCTGTTACCTCCGGGCGTCTGGCTGGGTGCTGTAACCGGAACCGGCATTACACCGGAAAGGGTTTTACCAAGATCGGGAACCACCTGCCAGGTAATGGGACCTGCACCTACGGAACGGGTGAAGTGCTCGGCCTCCATGGATACATAACCCCTGCTTTCCACAAAACCCTCCAGCTGATCTGCTCTTAAGCCTGCCGGATTATGCACCCTGGCCTGTACTTCAACTTTGCTGCCGTTTGGACCGGTAATGGTAACGGGCACCCGATGCTCTCCCGCGGGCACTTTTTGCCAGTCAACATACAGCAGCAGGCGCTGCTCTTTTTCTATGGTGCCCTGTGGCTTATCTACCATCAACCAGGGAGTTCCAGTTTGTATCTGGTAAGGGTACGGCTGCCGCCCGCGGTTGAAAAGTTCTATATATACATTTTGCTCGCTGAAGGGCGTTAGCTCCGGCAACACGGCCTCCCCTTTTTCAGCAGGCCACCATTTGTCGGAACCCTCTACCATTACGCCCATTTCGGCACCGGCTACAGGTTCTACCTGCTTTACTTCTGGCAGTTCGTCCTTTTCGGGCTGCTGCCAGTAGGTGTAGCTGATGTGCGTCTGCGACATCATGTGGTTCCATTTACCATTAGAGATACCTTTGTGGTAATGCTCGGAAAGTGCTTTATCTCTCTTGAAAAGCTCTTCGGCCTTTTTAGCCATGTCGTTGGACGTTACCCTGCCTTGCTGCGCGTAGATGCGGTTCTTCGCTACTGTTACCCACAATTCATTTAGGTTGGCACTGGCGGCTACCGGGTAAAGCACCAGTTGGTAATAGGCATCCCGGTATTTAGGGTCCAGTGCTTTGTTAATTTCTTCTGCCCGTTCGGCAAGGGCGTTGTACTCCTCTACCACCCGCTCTGCTTCACGGTAGCTGCTAAGGCTGTAGGTTTCTGCCGACAGCAGTTCAGGTTTACGACGGCCATTGAATTTGGCATACTGGGTGAGCAAGTCTGCAATGGCCGGGGCATGCTCTTCGCCAAACTGAGCAGCAGCCCACAGGCGGGTGTATTCCTGCAAACGCTCTGCCGGCCACTTTTCGGGGTTCCAGGCATAGTCCAGAAAAAATTCGGTAGGGAATTCCATGGGTTTGATGTCGCCCACATTGACCAGCCACAGCCTGTCGGCCCCATACTCATAGGCCAGGTGCATCTGCTCCCACACCCGTGCAATGGGATTGGTGTTGATCCACTTGTAGTTACGTGGGCCGCCTACGTAGTCATAGTGATAATAGATGCCGTAGCCACCGCTGTGCTGCTTTTCTCCTGCTTTGGGCAATTTGCGGATGTTGCCCCAGTTATCGTCAGCCAGCAGCAGGGTTACGTCATCGGGCACGCGCATGCCTTTGTCGTAATAATCCTGCACCTCTTTGTAAAGCGCCCATACCTGCGGCGTTTCTTCGGCCTTTTTGCCGGTTACCTCGGAAATAATGCTGCGCTGATCATCTACTACCTTCTCCAGCAGCGATATTTCCGTGCCTTCCGACATAGCCTCATCGCCATCGCCACGCATACCCAGGGTAACAATACTTTCGTTTGTGCCCATGCGTTTTATGCCTTCCCGCCAGAACTCCTGCAGCTTTTCAGGATTATTTTTGTAGTTCCAGGAACCGGAGCCATAGCGCCGCCACTCATCGTGCGCACGCATCATAGGCTCATGGTGTGAGGTGCTGATCACTACCCCATACTCGTCAGCCAGCACCGGATTTTTAGGATCATCATCATAAAAGGCCCGGCCCCACATGGCCGGCCACAGAAAGTTTCCTTTCATGCGGAGGATCAGCTCAAACACATGCACATAAAATTTATGGTTGAAGCCACCAAACTGTTCCTGTGCCCAGCCTGCCAGCGCAGGAGCTTCGTCGTTAATAAAAATCCCACGGTACTTTATCTTTGGTTCGCCATCTGTGTGGCGGCCCTGCAGCACGTACAGATTCTGCTGTTGCTTCACCGGCACATCGGCCCAGTAGTACCAGGGCGACACACCAATCTGCGCAGAGAGATCGTAGATACCGAAAATGGTGCCGCGCTTATCGCTGCCGGCAATTACCAGGGCTCTGTCTACCCCTTTCATTGGTTTTTCCACCACCTGCACCACAAAAGTCTCCCATTTGCCTGCAATTTCCCCCACATCCAGTTTTTTATCCTTTACCAGCCCATCGATCAGGGGGCTTTTGCCCAGGGTACCTACCAGCACTACTTCCTTTCCTTTGGGAGCCTTGCCGTCGGAGACAAGTTGTGGCAATACACCTGTTACCCTGTTTATATCTGTCTGCAGATCTTTTAGTGCGCGTATTACCCCGGCATGGTCACCAGGGCTGATGTAAAGGGGGGCTGTTTTGCCCGCCGCAGCAAGTGTAAAGCTTCCGGCCTGCTTCTTACCGGAGACATAAGAAGTATCTTCCACGGCCGAAACCGATTGCGCCATCAGCAGCAAAAAAACAAAGCAAATAGCAGTTGCTGATCTGGTGCTTTTGATCAGTGAAGTAATAAGGCTGGCTTGAAACAGGAGCGCCTGATAAGGTTTTTTCGGGGGTATGTTCACCATATTGCTTTTATAGAAGGCCGGTACTTTGGCAGTTAGTGGGGAGTACTCCCGCTGAACATGCTGCTGCCTCAAGAAAGCCATCTTTATATTCTCCAGCCACCCTTTTATTCCTGTACAGGCAAGCAGGAGCCGGAGAATGTTAAGATAGCTTTCTGTAAAACAGCTGCGTTTAAGTTGAGATAATAGTCAGTTAACGCATTTTATGTAATGGATATCATGAAGGAGCTATGCAAACCGCAGCGAACGCTGCCTTGTCTGCTGTGAAAGCTGAAAATTCTAACAGCTTATACTCTCCTTTATGCTATGCCATGAAACAATCAGTCTATCTTTCAAAGGCTGATGCCCATAAGATTAAACTGCCTGTTGCTTAGATTTCTTTTTTCGTTCCAACACATTTTTCACGGCTTTGATGATGTGCTCATCATCGAGGCCATACTTTTTCATGAGCTGCTCGGGGGTGCCGCTCTCGCCAAAGCTGTCGTTTACCGCCACATACTCCTGGGGCACCGGATGCTGCCCCACCAGTACCTGGGCAATGCTGTCGCCCAGTCCTCCCAGTCGGTTGTGCTCCTCGGCCGTTACCACACAGCCTGTCTTGCGCACTGACTTTAGCACCGCCTCCACATCCAGGGGCTTGATGGTGTGGATGTTGATGATCTCTGCATCAATGCCCATTTCAGCTAACTGCTCGCCTGCCTTAATCGCCTCCCACACCAGGTGGCCGGTGGCAAAGATGCTCACATCTGCTCCTTCATTGACCAGCCAGGCTTTGCCGATCTTAAACTCCTGATCGGGCGCTGTGAAGATAGGCATCACCGGCCTGCCAAACCTTAGGTACACCGGCCCATGATGCTCTGCAATGGCAATGGTGGCTGCTTTGGTCTGGTTGTAGTCGCAGGGGTTGATCACTGTCATGCCTGGCAGCATCTTCATCAGCCCGATGTCCTCCAGGATCTGGTGAGTGGCGCCATCCTCTCCCAGCGTTAAGCCTGCATGGGAGGCGCAGATCTTCACGTTCTTGTCCGAGTAGGCAATGCTCTGGCGGATCTGGTCATAGACCCTGCCGGTGGAGAAGTTGGCAAAGGTGCCTGTGTAGGGAATCTTCCCCCCGATGGTCATGCCTGCTGCTATGCCCATCATGTTGGCCTCGGCGATGCCGATCTGGAAAAAGCGGTGGGGGAATTCTTTGATGAAGTCTGCCATCTTCAGCGAGCCTACCAGGTCTGCACACAGGGCTACTACATTTTCATTCTTTCTGCCCACTTCCAACAGGCCTGCGCCAAAGCCGGAACGGGTGTCTTTCTTATCGGTATAGGTGTATTTCTTCATTGTGTTAAGTATTGAGTAGTTGGTAAACAGCTGTTAGTAATCGCCCAGTGTTTCTTCCAGCTGATCCAGCGCCTTTTGGAGCTGCTCATCATTAGGGGCTACGCCATGCCACTTGTGGGAGCCGGTCATAAAGTCTACGCCATGGCCCATGTTGGTCTGCATCAGGATCAGGATGGGCTTTGCCTTGTGGGCTTTGCTCTTGGCTAAATCCACTACCCGTACCACATCCTGCATGTCGTTGCCGTTCATCTCCAGCACCTCCCAGCCAAAGGCTTCCCACTTGGCTCTTAAGTTGCCCAGGCCCAGCACCTGGTCTACAGGTCCGTCTATCTGCTGGCCGTTTACATCAATGGTGGTGATGAGGTTGTCTACCTTGTTGTGGGGGGCAAACATGGCTGCTTCCCAGATCTGGCCCTCCTGCAGCTCTCCGTCTCCATGAAGGGAAAAAACAAGGCTCCTGTCGCCGTTGAGCTTCTTGGTTAAGGCAGCTCCAATGGCAGCCGATAAGCCCTGCCCCAGCGAACCGGAGGCAATGCGGATGCCGGGCAGCCCCTCATGGGTGGTGGGGTGGCCCTGCAGCCGGGAATCTATCTTGCGGAAGCTTGCCAGCTCTGCTTTGTCAAAGTAGCCCGAGCGGGCTAAAACACTGTACCACACAGGGGAGATGTGGCCGTTGGAGAGGAAAAATAAATCCTCGCCTACTCCATCCATCTGGAAGTCTGGATTGTGGGTAAGCTCCCGGAAATAAAGAGCTACTAAAAAATCGGTGCAGCCCAATGATCCTCCCGGATGCCCTGACTGGCAGCTGTGCACCATCCGCACAATGTCTCTGCGCACCTGATTGCTGATGCCTTCTAGTTCTTCTATACTCATGCTAAAAGTTATTTTCTTGTTAGAAAATGCTTAAAATAGTTTTAGTCTTCAATTTAATCCTTCAGCAGAAAGCTTTCCACTACTTTCTCACAAAAGATCTAAACTATTTTAATTAAAGCAGCGAACCGCATGCGTTATAGTACTTACGAATGCCAATCTATAACGGAACGGCTTAAAAAAAACAGAAGCCTGTTCTTTCGTTGCAGCTGTTTGTTTTATTTGGGCAATCAACAAAATAACCGCAATGATGAAAGAACAGGTTCTGTAACCAATCAACAAATAAAAAGACTACATCAGATTTTAATTATATCCGGGGTTTTGATAAGCCTGCATTTCTGCAGGGGCCATTCCCAAACGATCAAGCTGTACTTGCGGAATGGAGTGCAGATAGACGTTACACGTCCCGCTTACAGTAGCAGCACCAGCCTGTCCCATTAATTGTGTGCTCATCATCAGCATGGGCATGATGCCTTCAGACCATCTGGTATGTATCCCCGATTAATCACACCATACAGGTGCTGAATTTTTTCTGCAACAAGTTGCAGTGATGCTCCGTCTGAATTGCCATAAAAGGCTATCGAAAGGGTACAAACTACTGTAACTTCACTGAAACCACCCCCCTTTTGCAAGCTATTCCTACATTTACCTGCTTGCACGCATATGCATGGGTAAGCAGGGTTGGCATGTACCAGCTGCGCTGCTTTTTCTTCAAGTTTATACAAGGGCCTGGGGGCACTCAGCTCATGATGCAGTTGCATGCCTGCATGTATACCTAAAGGTAGATCATAGGCCCCAATACTACTTAGGGAGATGAGGAACAGGCAGGTCAGACAGTAAATTTTACCCATATGCAAACGTTTGTTCTTAGCTATTGTAAATCTTCTCTGCCAATGGTTAAGTTTGTCTATACTATATTTAGTATTTTGTTCAACAGAATGGTAGTATGGTACCATGCTGACCGGTTGCACCAGACTGATGCAGGCTTAAGCGAGCATCATTGCAAAGAATTTCAGGATAAAGGCCAATCCTATCGATAACAAAAAAATATGCGCAGGCAAGCAAACTAACGCCTTATCCTGTACTTAACAATAGCATAAACTTCAGAATAAAAATCAATAATTGCAACCGATTGCAGAAACATTTAGGATAAAGTTGGGGATTTTACATTGTATGTCATTTTAAATATTTCTCATAATTAGCCCTTATTGTGAGAAACCCATAAATAACTAGTTCTGCCGGGGTTATTATTTACAGAATTAAAATAAAACTATAATTGGAAAATACTCAATCAAACACCACCGCTAAGCGCAAAGCCTATTAATTTTCCTTATGTTAAACTGGATAAATATTTTTTTATTGAAATCGATTGCATTAATTTGTTGTAATAAAGACCTGCTATGGATAAAGAAATAACCATTTATGATATAGCGAAAGGGATTGGCCTATCGCCTGCAACCGTCAGCAGGGCACTGAACGATCATCCTGCCGTAAATAAAAATACCAAGAAGAAGGTCTTTGAGGCAGCCACCCGGATGGGTTACCGCTTCAATATGTTTGCCAGTAACCTACGCACACAGCGCACCAACACCATTGGCGTTATTGTACCACGGCTAAACAGCCCTTTTATGTCTTCGGTGATTGCGGGCATGGAAAAGATAGCCAATGAAGCGGGCTATAACCTGATCATAAGCCAGTCGCTTGAAACCATGCAGAAGGAGATCTCCAATGCCAAAGCCATGTTCAACAGCCGTGTAGATGGACTGCTGGTTTCTCTGGCCTACGATACTGACAACATTGATCATTTTACACCCTTTATTGACAAAGGCATACCGGTACTGTTCTTTGACCGTACTGCCGAGCATAAAAAATGCATTGGTATCGTAATCGATAATATGCAGGCGGCCCACAAAGCTACCACCCACCTGATTGAACAGGGCTGTACCGACATTGTGCACATTACCGGCAGCCTTAAGCGAAATGTCTATGCCGACAGGTTGAAAGGATTTAAATACGCCCTAATGGACAGCAGCCTGACTTTCAAAGAAGCCTCTGTCATGACGGGCAGCCTTACCGAAGAAGCCGGCGTTGAAGCAGCGAAGAAAATCATGAAAATGGATCCCATGCCGGATGGTATTTTTGTAGCCAACGATACCTGTGCGGTTAGCTGCATCAAAACCCTGAAGCAGGCAGGCATTTCCATACCAAAAGATATTGCCGTTATTGGTTTTAACAACGATCCCATATCCCGGGTCATTGAGCCAAACCTTACCACCATCCATTATCCCGGCTACGAAATGGGTGAGGTGGCCGTTAGAAACCTGATCAATTGCCTGGACCAGGTGTCTGATATTGTATCCACAAACACCATCACCCTTAGGGCAGAGCTGATCATCAGAGCGTCATCCCTGAAAGGTGCGAAAAAACCGGAACGGCTGCTTTCGGCCTCCTGATATACGATGGATTGATCAACTGGCCTACAGCTAAAGTGCTTAGTCTGTATTCCCGGATCTGCAAATTAAGTATTTATGACAAAGCGAACCAGACTCTTATTTCTACCCCTCCTGCTGCTACTGTTTGCCTCTGCAATACCTTTACAAGCTGAAGATGGGTACAGACTTTGGCTGCGGTATGATCCTGTACAGGATGCAGGCCTGCTTAAAAGCTACAGGCAAAGCATAAGGGAGATTGTAATACAGGGAAACTCTCCTGTTACAGCAGCAGCAGGCCAGGAATTAAGCAGAGGCCTCCAGGGCCTGTTGGGTACCGGGGTTCCGCTAACACAAAAGCTAAGCCAGCAGGGAGCGCTTGTGGCAGGTACCCCCGCCTCATCACCGCTGATTGCCGCACTAAAGCTCCAAGATAAACTGGCGCCCCTGGGTAAAGAAGGCTACCTGCTGCTAACTACTAAAGTACAGGGCAAAAACAGTACGGTAATCGCAGCTAATTCAGATGCAGGGGTGCTCTATGGCGCCTTTCATTTGTTAAAGCTACTGCAGACAGGGCAGGATCTGAATAAGCTTTCTATCAGCAGCGCACCAAAAGTGCAGCACCGCATCCTCAACCACTGGGACAACCTGGACAGGACTGTGGAGCGTGGTTATGCCGGTTTTTCGCTGTGGGACTGGCATAAATTACCGGATTATAAAGACCCCCGTTACGTAGATTATGCCCGTGCAAATGCCTCTATTGGTATCAATGGCACGGTGCTCACCAATGTAAATGCCAATGCACTGGTGCTTACAGAAGATTACCTGAAGAAAGTGGCTGCGCTGGCAGATGTTTTCAGGCCCTGGGGCCTGAAAGTATACCTGACTGCACGCTTTAGCGCACCGGTAGAAATTGGCGGATTAGAAACGGCAGACCCACTGGACCCACAGGTACAAGCCTGGTGGAATGAAAAAGTGGTGGAAATTTACAAGCATATTCCCGATTTTGGTGGCTTTTTGGTAAAGGCAAATTCCGAAGGCCAGCCCGGCCCGCAGAACTACGGCAGAAGCCATGCCGATGGTGCCAACATGATGGCCGATGCCCTAACCCCACACGGCGGCATTGTGATGTGGCGTGCCTTTGTGTACGACAACGAAGTTCCCGACGACCGCCACAAGCAGGCCTATAATGAATTTAAACCCCTGGACGGCACCTTCCGCAAAAATGTAATGGTGCAGGTAAAGAACGGTGCAATTGATTTTCAGCCCCGTGAGCCCTTTCACCCCATGTTTGGCGCCATGCCTCAAACCCCGCTAATGATGGAGTTTCAGATTACGCAGGAGTACCTGGGGCTTGCCACCAACCTGGCCTACCTGGCACCACTCTTCAAAGAAACCCTTGATTCCGATACATATGCCAAAGGCGAAGGCTCTACCGTAGCCAAGGTAGTGGATGGCAGTCTGCACAACCACCAGCTCACCGGCATGGCAGGAGTATCCAATATTGGCAACGACCGCAACTGGACCGGCCACCCCCTGGGGCAGGCCAACTGGTATGCCTTTGGCCGCCTGGCCTGGGACCACAGCCTATCATCTGAAGCCATTCTGGATGAATGGGTGCGCATGACCTATTCCAACCAGCAGCAGGTACTTGCCCCTATCAAAGAGGTGATGCTGGATTCGCGGGAAGCAGTAGTCAATTACATGACCCCGCTGGGACTGCACCACATCATGGGCTGGAGCCACCACTGGGGCCCGGGTCCCTGGATCAAAGACAAGCACCGGGCCGACTGGACCTCTGTGTATTATCACAGGGCTGATGAGCAGGGCATTGGCTTTGACCGCACCAAAACTGGCAGCAATGCCGTAGCACAATACTTCCCTCCTGTTGCAGAGAAATTCGGCACCCTGGAAAAATGCCCTGAAAAGTATTTATTGTGGTTCCATCATGTTCCCTGGGATTACAGAGTACAATCCGGCAGAACACTTTGGAATGAACTTGCTTATAAATACCAGAGTGGTGTTGAAAGTGTACGCCAGATGCAAGCCACCTGGAACTCCCTGCAGGGGCAAATAGACCAGGAACGCTTTGTTCACGTACAGTCATTTTTAGCCATACAGGAAAAGGAAGCCAGGTGGTGGCGGGATGCATGCCTGCTTTATTTCCAGACCTTTTCCAAAATGCCTCTTCCGGAGGGTGTGGAAAAGCCTGAGCACACACTGGAGTACTACATGAAGCAAGACCCGAAATATGTGCCGGGGATTTAAAAATTGACAATCTAAAGCATAATATCTTGAATTCTGATCAAAAAGTAGCCATAGTAACCGGAGGTGCCTCTGGTTTGGGATATGCCATCGCGGAGAAGTTTGTAAACAACAACATTCGCACCATTATAGTAGGACGCAATGAGCAAAAACTGCAGGCAGCCCAGGAACAGTTTGGAGAAAACTGCTCCTATGAAAGCTTCGATCTAACTGAGCTGGAGCAAATGCCTGCATTTGTTGAACGCCTGCGCGATCGGTATGGAAAGATTGATATTTTGGTGAACAATGCTGGAATCAATCAAAAGAAACCTTTCACAGAGGTGAGCGATCAGGATTTTGAACGCATCATTCTTACCAATCTCACTGCTGTATTCAGCTTAAGCCGCGAGGTAGCAAGGGTAATGCTGGCCCAAAAGCAGGGGGCCATTGTAAACATCAGCTCAATGGCATCACAATATGGAATTCCTAAAGTAATCGCTTATACTGCTTCCAAATCAGCCATTGAAGGGATGACACGTGCCATGGCAGTAGATCTTTCCCCTGAAGGCATACGGGTAAACTGCGTGGCACCCGGCTTTATTGCCACCGATATGTCGGCCAAGGCGCTTGATAGCGACCCGGAGCGTAAAAATAAGGTACTCTCCAGAACGCCTATGGGCAAGCTGGGCAAACCAGCCGATGTAGCTGAAGCTGTATATTACCTCTCTACCGATGCCTCCAGCTATGTAACCGGCACCATCCTGAAAGTAGACGGTGGTAATGCCATTGGTTTCTAGATCTGTAAAATGCTGTTTTCAGAATATAAAGTAGATGGCAGATGGAAGAACACAATTCTCCTTAGCATTTACCATCTGCCAATAAACCAAAACCAACAACCGAACCCCCCACACCTTAAATGATGAAACTATTGCCTAATATAAAATTATTGCCGATGCTGGCAGTGGCCTGTCTGGCTGCCTCCTGCGCAGGATCCGGTTCAGAGAGAACCTCCGGCCAAAACTCCACTGCACAAACCACCACGCTTAAGGAAGCCTTAAGGGATGATTTCTTTATTGGCGCCGCACTTAATGCCGGGCAGGTAATGGGCCGCGATGATAAAGCTGCCACACTGGTAAAGGAACAATTCAATTCCATCAGCCCGGAAAATTCGCTGAAATGGGGCCCCATCAATCCCCGCCCGGGTGTATACAACTTTGAACCTGCCGATGCTTATGTTGATTTCGGTGAAGAAAACAATATGTTCGTAATAGGCCATACCCTGGTGTGGCACTCACAGGCGCCTGACTGGATCTTTGAAGGCACCGGCGGACAGCCAGCTACCCGGGATACCCTGCTGCAGCGCATGGAAAACCACATTAAAGTGGTTGCCGGGCGCTACAAAGGCCGTATTGATGGCTGGGACGTGGTAAACGAAGCGCTGGAAGATGATGGCAGCATGCGCCAGAGCAAATGGTACACACTTGCAGGCGAAGACTTTATCGAAAAAGCATTTGAATATGCCAGAGTAGCCGATCCGGAAGCAGAGTTATATTACAACGACTACAGCCTCTGGAAACCTGAAAAACGCGATGGCGCCGTTCGCCTGGTGCGCGGTTTGCTGGATAAAGGAATTAAAGTAGATGGTATTGGCATGCAGGGCCATTATGGTGTTGACTACCCTACCCTCGCCCAGATAGAGGCCAGTATTGAAGCTTTTGCGGCTTTAGGCGTAAAGGTAATGGTAACAGAGCTGGATATAGACCTGCTGCCTAACCCAACCGGAAGACAGGGTGCCGATATTGTACATACTGTTGAAGCGCAGGAAGGGTTCAACCCTTATGCAGAAGGCCTGCCTGATTCTGTACAGCAGAAACTAAGCAAGCGCTATGCAGATATTTTCGCCCTTTTCCACAAGCATCGTGACAAAATCAGCCGGGTTACTTTCTGGGGTGTGGCAGACCATCACTCCTGGTTAAACAACTGGCCTATGCCGGGCCGCACCAGCTATCCCATGGTGTTTGACCGCAACTATCAGCCTAAGCCTGCTTTCCACGCAATAGTAGAAGCTGTAAAATAATGCCTTTCTCCTGCATATAACCAACTAAAGGCGCTACTGCGGAATAGCATAGCGCCTTTAAAACATCTACTTCATCACGATTAAGTCTACTACATGAGAAAACTTTACAAAAGCATCAGAAAGAACACGAAACTATTGATCACAACCAGCATTGGCTGTGCAGTACTTAGTGTTTCTTCGTTAACACAAACCTTTGCCCAGATAGCGCCTGCTAATTGCAAGTTTCTTGGCAATATCGTTTCAAGCAACTTGCCTACTGGTTTTGGCAACCTATGGAACCAGGTTACACCAGAGAACGCAGGCAAATGGGGCTCTGCAGAACCAACACAGGATAATATGTCCTGGACCGATTTAGACCTTGCCTATAACTATGCGAAAGAGAATAATCTGCCCTTTAAGCACCATGCATTTGTATGGGGACAGCAACAGCCTTCATGGATTGATAACCTGGCAACCGATGCAGAAAAAAGGGAGGAGGTGGAAGAATGGATTAAGGTTTACAGCGAAAGGTATCCCGATACTGACCTGGTTGATGTAGTAAATGAGCCTTTGCATGCCCCGCCTTCCTATCGTGGCGCACTTGGAGGTAGCGGCGTAACAGGCTGGGACTGGGTAATCTGGTCGTTTGAGAAAGCAAGAGAATACCTGCCTGATGCTAAGCTAATTCTTAATGACTACAACATCTTAAACAGTGCTTCGGCAACAGCTTCTTACCTTGAAATTATTAACCTGTTACACTCCAGAGGGTTGATTGATGGAATTGGTGTGCAGGCCCATTTTCTGGAATCTACCAGCATCAGCCTGATCAAATCTAATCTGGATATGCTTGCTGCAACTGGCTTGCCTATTTATGTTTCTGAATATGATGTAAACATTGCCAACGATCAGCAGCAACTTGAAAAGTATCAGGAACAATTTCCGGTAATTTGGCAGCATCCAGGAGTCTACGGGGTAACCCTTTGGGGCTATCGTCAGGGAGAGATCTGGCGCACAGATGCTTACCTGGTTAGAAGCAATGGACTTGAACGCCCGGCCCTAAAATGGCTGAAGCAGTATTTTCAGACACAAGGCAATAATTTTTGTGATAATACAGCTACAGGGCTGCAGGAATCTATATTGCAGCAGGAAATAAAATTATATCCTAACCCGGCTACAAATGGTGAAGTAACACTGCAGCTTACTAATGAGCTGTACGATGAGGTAAAGGTGTATAACATGAATGGCCGGGTAATAGAATCCGTATCTATCAAAAACCAAAATGCTATAAAGCTAAAACTCAATGCTGCACCAGGCATCTACATCATGCAGTTTTCAAACAGCAAATATACTGTTACCAAAAGGCTTGTAGTTCAGTAGTAATAAACTGATAAATATATCAGGCTGGTTCTTTTTGGATTAGGAGTAATACCCATTCCAATAGAAACAGTTGAATGCCTGAATCATACAAAGGAAGCATACGCTAAGCATTAGTATTAACTTCCTGAATAACAGAAAAGGCGCCAATTTCATCAATGGGCGCCTTTTCTATTTGTTGATGTCTCTTTAATCTAATGATAGTGCTCTTCTGATGCCCAGCTCCAGGCCGCGCAGTTCTGCCAGACCACGCAGCCTGCCGATGGCAGAATAACCTGGTATTGTTTTTCGGCGCAGGTCGTGCAGCATCTGGTGACCATGATCGGGTCGCATGGGCATGCGAAAATCTTTTCTGCCGGCTTTTTTGCGCTTTTGCTGTTCTTCCAGCAGGGCTTTCATCACGCCGAACATGTCTACATCGCCATTCAGGTGCTCCGATTCCACAAAGCTTCCATCCTCATCGCGGCGGGTAGCTCTTAGGTGAATAAAATTGATGCGGTCGCCCAGCCGCTGGGCCATTCCTACCAGGTCGTTATCTGCCCGCACACCAAAGGAGCCGGTGCAAAAGCAAAGGCCATTATGGGGGCTCTGTACTGCTTCCAGAATGTAGCGGGCATCTGCTTCGGTAGATACTACCCGGGGCAGGCCCAGGATTGGGAATGGAGGGTCATCGGGATGGATGGCCATCCGGATGCCGGCTTCTTCGGCTACCGGTATGATCTGGGAAAGAAAATAGGCCAGATTTTCCTTCAACCCGGTTGCATCCAGCCCTTTGTAGGTATCCAGCACAGCGCGCAGTTGGTCCAGATTGGAGTAATCTACCCCCACTCCCGGAAAACCGGCAACAATGGTTGTGGTGAGTCTCTGAACCTGCTCTTTTGTGAGCTTATCAAAGATCTCTTTAGCCTTTTGCTGTTGGGCTGGGGTATAATTAGCTTCTGCGCCCTCTCTTTTCAGAATAAAGAGTTCAAAAGCAGCAATTTCATTGACATCGAAACGCAGGGCTGTAGCCCTGTCGGGCATCTCGTAAAACTGGTCAGTTCTGGTGGCATCCAGACCTGGCATAAAGTTGTAGCAGACGGTATCGATACCACACTGACCCAGGTTACGCAGGCTTTGCTTGTAGTTCTCGATGTATTCCTGGTAACGGCCGGATCTGGTTTTAATTTCCTCATGCACAGGCACGCTTTCCGCCACCGACCAACTCATGCCTACATGTTCAACATCTTGCTTTCTTTCCAGGATCTCTTCTACCGTCCACACCTCACCGGGGGCCAGGTGGTGCAGGGCGGTTACAATTCCTGTAGCTCCGGCCTGCCTGCAGTCCCATAAACTTACAGAATCGTGGGGGCCATACCAACGCCAGGTCTGCTCTAAACTCATATGTTATATGTTAGCTATGCTTTTTGGAGAAATTGTTCAGCTTGAGTAAAATACCGCTACTCCTGTGTATAAAAATAAATCAACTTTCAGCGGGTGGCAGCACTTCAGGAGACTGGATGTGCACCAGTTACTGCTGCCACGCTACAAAAGTATTAAACATGGGCTTCACTTTATGCACAATCAAACCTGTTGTTTGGAGTTTTTTATAGGGCAAAATTAATGCTCAATATGCTTGAGGCAGGTCTCTGATGCTTGGTTCTCTTTAAAGCAGCATAAAAGTTTATGATACCGGATTTCTGGCGGCAAAAATTTTCCTGTAGGTGGAAGGTGTTGTCTGCTTTACTTTGCGGAACTGCTTGTTAAAGTTGGCCAGGGTGTTGTAGCCGCTTTCGTAGCAGATGTTGATCACACTCATATCGGTATCGATCAGCAGCTTACAGGCATAGCCAACCCTTACTTCATTCAGAAAATCGATATAGGTTTTCTTGGTGCTCTTTTTAAAATAACTGCAGAAGGCCTGCACACTCATGCCGGCAATGCCGGCTACCTCTGCCAGTGTAACCCGCTGCCGGAAAGAATCTATGGTGTAGCGGAATACATTGTCGATGCGCTCTTTATCTTTTGGGTTGGCCAGCTTTACCTCCTGGGTAGAAAGGGTTACGAATTCTTTCTTTTCGTTGATCAGGTGCAGGCATTCAAATAATTTGATGAACCGCTGAAACCCCTTCAGGTGCTCCAGGTCCCTGATCCGCTGCTTCAGCAGGTATTTTGTTTCGCCGTAAAGCTGCAGGCCCTGTAAAGCAATCTCAAACAGCTCCTTTATTTCCCTGAATTCGGGCAGGTTGGTAAATTCCTGCCCCCACAGATCTTCCCTGAACTGCACCACCACGGCACTGGTGATCATGTTTTCACGCCTTTTCTGAAAGGTATGCGGCACATTTTTACCAATAAAAAAGATATCATCCGGCTGAAACTCTCCGGCATAATTACCTATAAAACTCAGGCCGTCACCACGGGTAAACAGGATGAGTTCAAGCTCCACATGCTGGTGCCAGGGTACCTCAAAATTTGGCGTTTGAAAAGTTTTGGTAACAAAGGAAGTATCTTCGGTAAAGGGCAGCTTTTCTATGAGTGGTTTCATGCAGCAAATGGAGGTAATCCATTCTCTAATTTGCTAAAATTTACCCTTTTTTTCAAGCCAAACCGGAAATACCTGTTTTTACATTAAACAAAAAGCCGTTTTAGGATCAGTGCTTTAAATAACATGACGACTTAATATCTGGTATACTTCCTTCAGGTCATTTTCCTTCCTGAATTCCTTCACCAGGGGCTGATCCATGCCTCTGATCCAGATCTTAAGTTCTGAATCTATCTCGAAAGTACCTGCTGTTTCAATAGAATAGAAAGAAATGCTGCGGTAGGGTATGCAAAAGTATTCGGCTTTTCTGCCGGTAAATCCCTGCTTGTCTACCACAATCAGTCTTTTATTCGTAAAAACAAAGAAATCGCGAATAGACTGGTAGGCATACTGCAGATTTTCCCCCTCGATGATCATGTGCCCGAATTTACGCATAATCTCATCAGGATTCATTTTACTGCTGGTGCCCAGCAAAGCATTGAATAAGCTCATTTGTTTTATTATATGATGGTGTTCATGATGTAAACGTAGCCCTGGCAGTAGAAGGTTTTATGTTGTACAGATTTGATAACCAATATGCATAATTCTGGTACCAAAAAAGAAACCTGCTAAAGCAGGAATCAATACATGAAGCCTGCGGCAGCTCGGTTAGCCTGTAAAGCTGTAAACATTATGCCTGCTCAATGCAAAATGCAGGCTGGCGCTGGTGCGGTATAGCTGAATGATGTTAGCTTTGTATTTCTTACCATAACCAGGCTCTCTCATGCTGAATGATTTTCTGCACATCGACGACGGACATACCCTGATCACTGCGTCCACTGTGGGAGTAAGCCTGGCGGAATGGATCAGACTGGAGGCAGAAACTGCAGGTGAGAAAGCTAGCCTGGAGCTGATGCAGCAATATCAGCTGGATGTAATACCCCTGGTAGCCTCAGATGGTCATGCCTATGAGTATTACGGCACCCTACAGCCCGGTCAGTATACACAGGCGCGCAGGAATCCCATCAGCTATAAAGACACCCTTCCTTCCAATACCCACATCAAGGAGGTTATCAAATCTTTTGTTGTAAATAAAAGAGGCTTTTACTTTTTGCGCAACCGGGGTGAGATCTGCGGCATTATTACCCTGGCCGATCTAAATAACAGGCAGGTAAAAACCTACCTCTATGGCCTGTTGTGTGATCTGGAGACCGACATCAGCCAGTTTGTGAAAAAGAGTATTCCTGAAGAGGAGGTGGTGGAATACCTGGAAGAAGCCGCTGCAGCAGGCTCCGATCATAAACGCCGCAAAGGATCTGAAGTACTAAGCCGCTACTACCGCGATGCAGAGGACGATTTGAGGATTCATATCACGGAATACCTTTACCTCTCCCATTATTTTTACCTGATAGAGGATAAAGGGCTGTTCGACAGGCCGCTTAAATATAATGTGCAGCACTGGAAAGAGATCTCCCGCGGCATTAACGGGATCAGAAACATAGTGGCCCATCCGGCCCAACCCCTTATTCAGCATCCGGGCGAGCTGGAACAGGTTTGGGAGCAGCTGGAGTCCATTTACGACCTGGATTTCCGCCTGCGCCACTGGAGCAGCACCCTGCTGAAGCCCAAGCCCTAGCGCCACCCGATCCAGAATTCGGTAAGGCCATTGGGCAGGGTCTGAAGAGAGAAAGGAAAGCCATGGTTGCGCAGGATCTCACGCACCAGCATCAGGCCAATACCCTGCCCCTGAGGTTTGGTGCTGTAAAAAGGTGTAAAGAGCTTTTTCTGTACCTCTGCGGGGATGCCTGCTCCGTTGTTAAGTAACCGCAGGCCTTCCTGCTCCAGCTTTAGCAGCACCCGCCCCTCCTTCCCGGCAGCCTCCAGTGCATTTTTGATTACATTCACCAGCACCTGCTCAAACTGCTCTCTGTCCATCGCCACACGTACTGGCTGCTCCGGCAGCTCAAGGGCCAGCTCTACACCGCCCTTTTGCGCCTGCGATTCCATAAAGCGCTGCATGTACTGCAGTAACTCCACTACGGAAACAGGCTCTTTTTTAGGAGGCGGTATTTTTACCACATCGGCAAAATTGCCCATAAAACGCGACAGGCGAAGGTTTCGGCTCATGGCAATTCCTATGGCTTCCTTATAATCTTCGTCAATGGTTTCCAGGCCGGCCATGCTCTGCAGTATAGAGTTAACAGCCCCGATAGAGTTATTCACCTCATGCGACATCATTCTGATCACCTTATCGTAGGCGCCTTTTTCGGTACGCAGAATTTCTTCTGTTAGCTCCTCCAGCATAATGAACTGCCGCTCAAAGCCCCTGTCGATAAAGCGGGATTTAATGCAGCGGTAAAAACGGTTGCCGGAGGCTTGTATCACATGCGCCTGATCGGGTGGCAAGGCAGTGAGCTCGATGCCAAAAGGCGCCTCCAGTTCGGCAAGCTTACGGCCCTGCAGCTTTTTGGCCGATTGTCCCAGAATGCGTTCTGCCGCAGCATTAAGGGAGTACACCCTGCCATCCAGGTCAAGCAGCATAATCCCTGCAGGCGAAGCGTTGATCAGCTTCTGCAAGAGATAATGTTGTTCGGTGAGGTGCATCCGTTCCATGCGCAGCTGTTCAATCATCTGGTTATAAACATCTATGAGGGCATCCAGCTCGCGCTGACCCACCTTGTTGAATTGTATGGAAAAATCTTTTTGTTTAAGGCTTTCAGCTCCTGAGGCCAATAGCTGTACCGGAACAATAAAGGCCCGGTACATGCGCCAGGCAATATAGAGTGAAAAAAAAATCAGCAGCTCGGCGGCCATAAACCAATAGGGTTTATCCCGGAGAAGCAGTATACTAAGCACTATAAATACGCCATGCAGCAAGCCTACATAGAGAAAATACTTAATGGGTAGCCTCATAGGGTATGTTATATTTCTCCAGCCGGCGATAGAGGGCGCCCCGGCTCAGGCCCAGCGATTGTGCTACCTTGCTCATGTTTTCTTTGTATAGCACCATTGCTTTCAGGATCATGGCTTTCTCCATCTCCTCCAGGGGCATCAGGGGCAGCTCTTTTATCTCGGGCTGCTGTGGGGCAGTCTTTTGGGAGCCAGCACGCATCAGGGCTTTGAAGTCATCAAGCTGCAGCTCCTGGTGTGGGCTTAGCAGCACGGCACGTTCCACCACATTTTTCAACTCCCTTATGTTGCCTGGCAGGGGCTGATCGCGCAGCCAGCGCAGGGCTTCTTTGGTAGCCTCCAGTTCGGGGCGCTGGTAGATCTCCCGCAGGTTGCGGATAAAATGGTTTACCAGCAGGGGTATATCGCCCGGCCGCTCCCGAAGTGCCGGCAGCCTAACGGTAATCAGGTTAATGCGGTAGTAGAGGTCTTCGCGAAATTGTCCTTTCGCTACCATTTCTTCCAGATTGCGGTTGGTGGCGCAGATTACGCGCACATCTACCGTGCGCGTTTTGCTATCGCCCAGCACCTCGTAGGTGCGGTCCTGCAGCACCCGCAGCAGCTTTACCTGGCTGTTGGCATCCAGATCGCCAATCTCATCCAGAAATATAGTACCCCCATTGGCCAGCTCAAAGCGCCCCACCCGATCGTTTTTGGCATCGGTAAAAGCACCACGCTTATGGCCGAACATCTCACTCTCGAAGAGTGAGGCAGAAATACCACCCAGGTTTACCTTTACAAAGGCTTTGTTGTAACGATGGCTATTCCCATGCACCGCCTCGGCAATCATCTCCTTGCCGGTACCGCTTTCGCCCATGATGAGGATAGAGGCATCGGTGGCACTCACCTTCCCTATGGTTTCCAGCACCTGCAGAAATCCCCTGTCTTCACCAACGATGGCATCAAAATCGTATTTCTTGTTCAGGGCTGCGCGGCTTAAACCAGTAGGTTCATATTCTTTTTTCTGGCGGGCAAGCGTTAGCACCGTTTTTACAGATTGTAGCAGGTGATCGTTTTGCCAGGGCTTATTAATGAAATCAGCCGCACCCAGTTTCATGCCCTCAACGGCCAGAGGCACCGATCCCCAGGCGGTGATCAGGATCACCGGCAGCAGCGGGTAGCGCTTTTTCACTTCTTTCAGAAAAGTAAGGCCTTCTTCACCACTGGTCTCTATGCTGAAGTTCATATCGGAGATCAGTAATTCAGCTTCTTTCTGTGCCAGCTTTTCCAGAGCCTCATCAGGATGAGCCGCAGTTTGCACGGCAAAGCCAGCCTGCTTCAGCAGCAGGCTTAGGGATGCGCGGATGGCTTCATCGTCATCTACCAGAAGGATCATATAGGGTAAATATCAAAAATTTATAGAACAAAAAATATACTTCATAGACCTCTATTTACTGACATAGCGGCTAAAGCCACCAATCACCGCCAGTACAAAGGATAGGCCCAGGCAAACCAGTAAGGTAATGGAGACCATAAAAAGATTTTTCATGGATTGATTGAGTTAAGTGTGGGTTAATACAGGAGGATCAACATGAGTTTGCTTAGTTAATTCTAAGAGACAGCTCTCTCTACGGCTATATCGGGCGCAGTTGTATGATCCCTAGGGAGATACCGCCCATTACTCATAGTGCAATGCAATAGCAGGTTCTATTTTGGCTGCCTGTTTGCTTGGGAACCAGGCACAAAGCGCCACAAGCAGGTAAATGAGCAGTAGCGAAGCTGCAATGGAGATGAGGTAAATATAAGTTTCTACGTTCATCACACCCAGAATCGGAAATTGCAAAGCCAGCACGATGCCCAGCGACAGTCCGATTGTTGCCAGCACCAGCACCTCTCCCAGCATTTGCCTGCGAACTCCAATAGCCGTGGCTCCTAACGCCCTGCGTATACCAATTTCAGAATAACGCTTGTTAATGTTGTGGTAAAGTACGCCAAACAAGCCCAGGGCTACATTAAAGACAAGAAAGCTGCATACTATGATCAGGGCTATTGCCGGTATTAATTTCAACTTCGCTTTGGAGGCCCTCATTTGTGTGGATGGCACCAGATCAATACTCCAGCTGCCCCCTATTTCCTGAAGCTGGTCAATAAGGTTCTGCTGCCAGGCAGGATCCACCCCTTCTTTAATCTCAAGCAATATGTTACTAGCCAGGCTGGCAGTATCTTTAGCATTATACATTTCAAAATAGGCATTGTCTGGTGCCGCCAGGTTCCCATCCTGCCTGTAGTGCTTTATTACTCCAATGATCTGGTATTCCTTTTTACTACCGGCCTTCAGCCTTTTGCCCAAAGCACTCTCTCCCGGGAATAGCTTCTCCCGCAGAGTTTCATTGATCACAACCGGTGCAGGATTGCGCACATCTCCCTTTTTAAACCATTCGCCTTCTGATAACTCCAGATCCAGCGTCTCCAGATAAGAAGGCTCCACCACATAGTAGTGTGACATTTCATCTCTTCCATCAATGCCTATATTATTATTCATGATATTGAAAGAAAAGGGAGTATTGACTTCGGTAAAGCTATAATTACTGATCTCGGGAAAGCTCTTCAGCACCTGGTCAATTTGCTGCATTTTGGGAAAAGATTTCTCGTTACCCTCTCCCTGTCGGTTTATCTGCACATCATAGACATCTGCATAATCAAAACCCTGGGGGCTGAAGTAGTTGATGATACCCTCTGTAAGGAGGGTGCCGGTAGCAAACAGCACCAGGAAAGAAAAGAAGATCTCGGTTAGCAACAGAAAGTTACTTCCCTTACGGCGCCACATTATTTTAAAGAGTTGGGTTAGCATGATCGTATCTATTGAGTTATTGATTTTGAGAATAGACGTTTATCTTGTTTTCAGCGCCTCTGCCGGATGTAGTCTGGACATACGCCAGGCCGGATAAACCCCGGACAGGAGACCGAACACTACTGTAAAAAGTAATCCTGCGCCCAACACATTCAAATTAATGCTAAGGACCATATGGGCAACAAGACTGGCACTGTTAATAGCCTGGAGTGCCACCCATGCCACTACAAAGGCCAGCAAACCACTTAAGAGCGTGAGTACCAGATTTTCAACAATGAATTGAACGATCAGCGCAAAAGAAGAAGCACCAAATGCCTTTCGTACACCAATTTCAGAAGCCCGCTCCATAATACGGCTTATGTTGATGTTCATCAGATTAACGGTAGGGAGCAACATAAACAGAAAGGAGAGCACAAATAAGCCTATATACAGGGTGTTGATACCAGATTCTTCGGCATCGCCCAGAATCATGCGGCTAAAGGCAGCCAGATAAGGATCTGCATTGGTGGAAAAAGACTCGTACTGGCTTGGATCAGGATTTCCGATCTGGCTTACCAGGGCCTGATACTCCTGCTGCATGGCAGCAACACTGGCTTTGTCTTTTGCCACCAGCGTTGCCATATATTCCCCAGTAAAACTTTTATCTATTCCATACTTCTTATCAAGCGTAACAGGCACAAACAGGGTTCCGTAGGAGTGTACGCGAGTGATTGGTGTATTTTCAATAACCCCTACAACATTAAAGCGATCATCTCCCAATTTTATTTCTTTACCCAGCGCAGAAGCCTGCCCAAACAACTCTTCCTTCAGTGTGCGTGCAATTACAACCACCGGCTGACGTTGTTCCACTTCTTCCTGAGTATAGGGCCGGCCTTCGGTAAACTGATGATGCATTACCTGCCAGAAAGCTGCATCGGTAAATTTACGATCCATATTTACTTTTTGTCCGTCGATGAAGCTGCTCACCCCAAAGGGAAAGGAGTAAAAAGACATCATCTCCGGCGTTTGCAGCTTACTTACATAATGCTCCAGATAATGAATGCTGTTGGTAGAACTGATGGTGAACCCCACCTTTCCTTTCATGCGCATATTCACAATCACCAGACTCCGTTCCTGATTTACCTCTGGACCCTGTACCCCTACTAAATGCTCCCAAAAGGATGCGACGATCACCAGAATGGCCAGGGTAAGCGTAATGCCAAACATGCTGATGAAGGTGTAAAACCTGCGGCGATTGAGCACCTTCAGGGCCATTTTAAGATAATTGCGCAGCATAGCTTTCAGTGTTTACAGGTTGACCATCAAAGAAACGAAGCAGGCGCTGGGTACGCAGGGCCATGGCTTCATCGTGCGTTACCATTACAATGGTGGTACCATCCTCCTGATTCAGCCTCAGCAGGATGTTCATGACCTCGTCGCCCATTACGCTATCGAGGTTACCGGTTGGTTCGTCGGCCAGAATTACCTCCGGCCTGCCAACAATGGCCCTGGCAATGGCAACCCGCTGACGCTGTCCACCAGACAACTGGTTGGGGTAGTGTTTGGTACGGGCACTTAGGCCTACCTTCTCCAGTGCCTCTGTGGCTCGTTTCTTGCGCTCAGAGGCTGATATGTTGCGGTAAATAAGGGGCAGCTCTACGTTATCGATCACATTAAGATCAGTGATCAGGTGGTAGCTCTGGAAAATGAAACCGAGCTTTTCGTTACGAATCTTTGCCAGCTTCTGATCGGGCAGGTTGTTAACGATTTGCCCCTCCAGCTTGATAGTACCTGCTGTAGGTGCATCTAACAAACCCATGATATTGAGCAGGGTACTTTTACCACAGCCAGAGGGGCCCATAATTGAAAGGAATTCTCCTTTGGCCACCTGGAGGTTTACATTTCGCAATGCCAGCGTTTGAATGGTGCTGGTGCGATACATTTTTTCGATGTTGCTAAGTTGTATCATAACTTTGATAGTTAGTATTGAGTAGATGGTATAGGGTATTCAGTACTGACTCAGGCCAGTTTTATTTGGACTTTACTCACTCATAGTTATCGGCTCCTGTAGCTCGAAATCGTAGAGGGTGAGCAGGCGCAGGCGATAGTAGGTTTCCCAGTAGCCGCGCAGGGCCTGCAGGTAATTGCGGCGGGCTGTATCCTTTTCAGCCTGGGCAATATTCAATTCTGTAATGCTGATGCGTCCCATGGCAAAACTTTCGCCGGCAATCCCATATCTTTCATTGGCGAGCTCGGCGGCCTCTTTCGACACCTCCACCTGGGTGCTTAGGGATTCTATCAGGGCTACCTGGGTGCCGATCTGCTGCTCAAACACCTGCTGATCCTGTTTCACGGCATATTCGGTCAGCTTCTGGTTGGCTTCAGCCGTCATCACCCTGGCTTTGTTACGGCCCCAGTCTACCACCGGAATCGTAAAGCTTATGGTGATCATCTGCTGATTAACCGGGTTTTGGTATACCTCATTCCAGTGATCTGCACGGTTTACCAGGCCCACAGAAGCAAACAGATCTGCATTCAGGCCACCCTCGCTCTTCGCTTTGTTCATGGCCCGGCGGGCCTCCAGCAGGCGTACCTGAAAGTTAATGACTGTTTCTTTATTTTTTTGTGCTTCCTTGAGGGCCAGCTCTTCTTCTACATAAAGCTGTGGCACATGACGGGGCTCCTCTACCCTTAGGCTGCTACCCTCTATGCCTGCAAGTGTTTTCAGCTGCAGAAAAGATGTTTGCATATCCTGCCTGGCATCGGCCAGAGAGCGCTGTGCATTCAGCAGGCTGTACTTCATTTGCAGCAGGTCGTTCTGGGATATCTTGCCCATATCGAATCGCAGCTGGGCAATTTCCAGGGCTTTCCTGCCATTTTCAACGTTTTGCTGGGCCATTTCATAATCGATCTGAGCCAGCAGCAGCTGAAAGTAAGCAGCGGTTACCTGCAGGGATACAGCCTCCAGATCCGACAGAAATTGCCTGCGGGAAGCCTCGTAACGCAGAGGTTCAATTTGCCTGGCCCAGCGATAGGGGTTAAATGAGAAGATTGACTGCCTGTAGCCCACGCCTACCGGGCTGCCATTGTAGCGGGTAAAATCGCGCTCCAGGTCATCGAAGCGCTGCAACTGGCTGTTCACAAAAAACTGTCCGCCGGTAAGCCCCACATTTTGGGTAAGCTGCAGGTTTAAAGCACTGTTGTTGTTTACAATAGGCTGAAACTGTATGGTGCCATCGGGCTGTGTGATGGGGCTAAAGGTACGGCTGAAATCAGGCAGGGTGCCCTGCAGGGCCAGCTGCGGATGCAGATCGGCCTTATAGCTTCTGTATTGCCAGTGGCCTGTTTCTTTGGCGGTCTGGGCTATCAGGGCATCTACTGAACCCTGGCGGGCAAGCGCCACCAGTTCTTCCAGGCTAAGTGTTTTTTGCTGTTCGCCCTGTGCCCACAGAATCATGGGCAGGCTTAAGAGCAGGGTAACGATGATTAATATCCAGGTTCTCATAGCCTTAGCGGTTTTCCAGTTCAAGTTCATTGGCCTGTGCGTACTTACTCATATCATTGAGGATCAGCTCATCGCCCTCCTTCAGTCCGCTGATCTCTACCATGTCTACATTGGTAAGGCCAATGTCTACCTGGCGGGCCTCGGCTTTATCTCCCGCTACCACAAATACTTTCTGGTCGTTCTTTCCCTTATAAAAAGCGCCGTTGCGCACCACCAGCACATTATCTTTATAAGCGGTTACCACATATACATCTACCTGCAGGTTAGGGCGCAGTACGGGGGCATTTCCATCCTCCAGGCCTACTTCAAATGTTACCAGGCCGCTTTTTACTTCGGGCTTAATGCTGGTGATCATGCCGTGCAGATCCTGACCACCGGCTCGTACCAGCACTCTGCCCCCACTTTTCAGCTCCGGGGCATAGGCCTCCGACATGCTGGCACTGACTTTAAAGCGGCTTAGGTCTGCCAGCCGCACCAGCTCTTCGCCTGCCGATACGGTGGCACCCAGTTTATCCTTCACATACACAATCACGCCATCACGTTCTGCCCGGATTTCGGCCTGTTGCATACGGCGCCTAAGTTCATTCACGCTTTTTTCATCGATGCTTATTTCAAACTGAAGGGTGGTAAGATCTGCTTTATTGGTTTGCTGCTGGTTAAGGATCTGCTCCTGGAGCTGCTGCAGTTCACGGCGGGCTATTTGCAGACTTAACTCGGCCTGCCGCACACTCTCGCCGGTGCCCCCACCTATTTGCTGCAGCTTGCGCTCACTCTCCAGCTCACTCTCCAGGCTGCTGATGCGCAGCTTCTTGATATCGTACTGTGCCTGCAGGTCAGCCAGGTTTTTCTCCATGCGTAGCCTGATCAGGTTGGCTTCGTTCCTGCGTTTTTGCAGTCCATCTTCAAGCTGCTCAAGCTCTACCTGGCTATAGCTAAGGTCAAGCTTCAGGATGGGCGTACCTGCTTTGATCAGGGTGCCTGCAGGATGGTAAACCGAGTCGATGCGTGCCTGCAGGGGGCTGCTGATGCTTTGCTCATACTCCGGCACTACAGTGCCCGATGCCGTAAGGCTTGCCTGAATAGGTCCGGTTACAACCTGTGCGGTTTTAAGGGTTCTATAATCAACACTGGGTTTAATAAAAATTCTGAACCCAAAAAAAAGGGCCACTACCACTAATCCGATGGCGCCTATTTTCAGGTAGCGGCTTCGGCTTTGTTTCTGTAGTTCTTCCTGAGGTATTTCGATATCCATGGTGGAGGGGCATTAATTGCTCTCCTACCTATTTCAAAGCCTATGCCATATATGCAACATGTTGATTAACAACATTTTACACATTAACACACGGTAAAATATTGTCCATAAATGGACACTTTGTCCATTTTTATATGGGTAGCAGGCGCAAAAGTGGTCACCTTTAGGAGTTTATCTGTTTGGCGCTTCAATGCATTCAAGGAAGCTTTTTACATGCCATTATTGGTTGCAAAAAAGAGGCTTGAGTAGGTAATCTACATCTTTGGTACCTGGCCTTGCCCATTTTTTTTGTTGCACCCTTGTTGGCCAAATAATCGATCAGGCAAGAAAACCTTTACCCCCGCCCTTTTCTTATCTAATATATAAATCAGGAACAATCATGGACTTACAGGAAGCAAAAATAATCATTACCGGAGGTAGCTCCGGCATAGGAAAGGAAACGGCACTGCTGCTGAAACAAAAAGGAGCGCAGGTAACCATTGCGGCCCGCCATGCAGGCAGGCTGCAGCAAACAGCCGAACAGCTGGGCGTACACTGGGTACAGGCCGATGTAGGCCAGGAGGATGATGTGGTAAGGCTGGTGCAGGAAGCGACCAGAAAAATGGGTGGTCTGAACGTGCTGATCAACAATGCAGGCTGGGGCTATGCCGCCTCCCTTACCCAGCTGAATGCCGAACGCTTTATGGAAGTATACCGCACCAATGTGCTGGGTGCCGCCCTGTGTGCCCGGGAAGCCGCACGTGTATTTACCAAGCAAAGGGAAGGTAATATTATCAACATTGGTTCTACTGCTGCCCTGAAGGGAGGTGCAAATTCCTCTCCCTACACAGCTACAAAGTTTGCCCTGCGCGGCATGACGGAGTGCTGGCGGGCAGAACTGCGCGAATATAACATCAGGGTGATGCTGGTAAACCCCAGTGAGGTGATGACAGAATTTGCCAGTAACAAACAGGAAGTGGGCGGCCAGAAGGAGAAAAAATATACCGACCAGGAACAGCAAACCAAACTTAGGGGTCAGGAGATTGCCCACACCATAGCCGGTATGCTAGAAATGGATAACAGGGGCTTTATTACTGAGAGCACCATTTTTGCTACCAACCCGCAGGTTTAACGTATTATAATGTTTTCATCAAAAGCTTCAACATCAGTGAATTAACAATAAAAATATCAATCATTAAGAAATATTTTCGTAAAAAGAGGTGAGTGGGTTAAACCTTTGGAAGTGGAAATCATCTACTTCAAGACAACCTAAACAAACAGTACGAACCTCTTAAGAATGAAGACTTATTTACTACTTATTTTTTTACTTGGCATCAGTAATTTTTCTATTGCACAGGAAGGAACTATAACAGGCCGGGTACTAGATCAGGACACCAAAGAACCCTTACCATTTGCAACAGTAGCCGCTTTTCAGGGCGATCAGTTAATTAACGGCGCCACTACAGGCGATAACGGAAGCTTTGAGCTGGCATTACCCTATGGCAAATACAGGCTAAGGGTGCAGTTTCTTTCCTACGGAAACAAACAAATTCCGGAAATTACCCTTAGCGCAGCCAATCCTACTAACAGGCTGGGCGATGTACTCCTTAGCTCCTCAGAAGAAACCCTTGAGGCAGTGGAGGTAGAAGCCCAGGCCATGGAAATGCAGCTTTCGCTGGATAAGAAGGTTTTTAATGTAACTGATAATCTGGTTACTAAAGGTGGTACCGCAACCGACATTCTGGAAAACATTCCATCTGTAGCTGTAGATGTTGAAGGTAATGTAAGCCTGCGGGGAAGTGATAACGTAAGGGTGCTTGTAAATGGCAAACCCAGCGGTTTAACTGGGGCCAATGCCCTGAGGCAGCTTCCGGCCGATATGATTGAAAGCATAGAGGTGATTACCAATCCCAGTGCACGCTACGAAGCACAGGGCATGGCAGGTATCATCAACATTATCCTGAAAAAGGACCAACGGAATGGTTTGAACGGTTCTTTTGATGTAACAACCGGCTGGCCACACAACCATGGACTGGCCGCCAATATCAATGTACGCCGCAAAGCAGCAAACTTTTTCGTAAACCTGGGTTCGCGCTATCGTGTAAATCCCGGGGGTGGTTTTAACAATGTAGCGTTTAGCAATGAGCAGGACGACCGGCTGGAAGGTGGCTACGAATATTCTTTTCTGTACCGTAATTCTAATTCAGAACGCGAAAGAGCTGGTTGGTCACATAATATACGGGTAGGTTCCGATTTCTTCCTGACAGAAAAGAATGTGTTAACAGCAGCATTTCTGTATAACCGTCAGAACGGAGAAAATCAGGCAATATTGAACTACGATTACCTAACTCCCTCTGGCAGCAGAAGTTTAAGCAGCGTTCGTACGGATAACGAAGATGAGCTGGATCAGAACCTGGAGTGGTCGCTGGATTACCGCCGCACCTACGATGAAAAGAACAAGAGCTTATCGGCCCTGGTACAATACAGAAACAATTCTGATGAGGAGAGCTCAGCCTATCTCGAGAATTTTTTCCTTCCCGCTGGTGAGCTTGCCTTAACCAACCGCCAACGCTCCAGCAACGAGGAGGAAAACCGTGAATTACTGATGCAGTTCGATTTTGTGGATCCCTTACCTAACGACAGAGGCCAGTGGGAAGCAGGCGCCCGCTCCAGTTTCAGGCGCATTGGCAATAATTATGGGGTTGATTTATATAATAATGGTGATTTTATTTCACTGCCACTATTCACCAATGATTTCCTATACGAAGAAGAAGTTCATGCAGCTTATGCCCAGGGTGGCTTAAAGTTTGACCGCATGAGCTATCAGGCAGGTTTACGACTTGAGTACACGGGTATTACCACCGAAATAGATGAGAATGTAAACAGAAGAGATTTTCTTAACCTGTTTCCTTCTGTTTTTGCTAATTATAAGCTGAATGAACAGGCCTCTGTGCAGGCAAGTTACAGCCGTCGTATCCGCCGGCCACATTTCAGGCAGCTGAATCCATTCTGGACCTTCAGCGATATCAGAAGCTGGCGTATTGGTAATCCAAATGTAAATCCGGAGTTTACCGATTCTTATGAGCTGGCATATTTGCATAACTGGCAAAGATCATCTCTTACTGCCAGTGTATTTTATAGAAATACCACAGATGGTATAGAATTTCTGAGCAGCCGCCTGGATCCTGAAAATGTATTTACAGATCCGCAAATCCTGCAGTTTTTTACAGGTGGTGCCGTTACACAGGCACAGCCTTACAACATCAGCAACCGTAATGATCTTGGCCTTGAACTGGTACTATCATCTGACCTGACCAACTGGTGGACAGTGAACGGCAGTGCCAATGGTTACAGACAGGTAACAGATCCTTACACACTCACCAATGAAAATGGTGTTAGAGAAAACAGGCAGGGCGTGGAGGCATTTGGACTCATGGGTCGCGTAAGTAGCCGTATGCGTTTCAAAAATGGCATTAACCTGCAACAAATGCTTTTTTACAGAGCGCCTCAAAACAACCTGCAGGGCCGCAACCTAAGTATGACTTTCGTTACCCTGGGTGCCAGCAAGGAAATACTTAACAGAAAAGGTACCATCAGTCTTAACGTTGATGATGTATTTAATACACGTAAATGGAGATCGGAGCTAAACTTTGATGATGTTGTAACAAGCTCTGAATTTCAGTGGCGCAGACGGAGTGTAACGCTTAGTTTTAATTATCGCCTGAACCAGGATAACCGTAACAACCGCAGGGATAACCGCAACCAGCAACAACGCCAGGAAGGCGGCAACGACGAAGGCATGGAATTTTGATCAATCGGAAAAAATTTGATGCTCCATACAGCTAAGTACTTGAAAACTGCCCGCCTTAGGCCGGGCAGTTTTCTTTTACGGCATTTCCGGATTTAGTGGCACCCTGCACTGGATTGGCCTGCTTTAAAGCTTACCTTTGCTGAAAAAGAGGTTTACGAATGGCAGTAGAAGATAAACGCAGTGCTGTTTTGCAGGCAATGATGGAGCTGGTGACCGAGCATGGATTTCATGGCACAGCTATGTCGATGGTGGCCAAAAGAGCCGGGGTTGCCGCCGGCACTATTTACCACTATTTTGATAGCAAGGAAGAAGTTATCAATGAGCTATATGCAGCCGTTATGCAGCGTGTGGGCGCTGCACTGATTCAGGAAGACAGCAGCAAGGGCAGTATCAAAGACCGTTTTTTCCGCTACTACACAAACATCTTCCACTACTACATTGAGCACCCGGACGAGTTTCGCTTTCTGGAACAGTACACCAACTCACCCTACACCAGCCAAATGGCCAGGGAGGAAAATGCAAAAGCATTTGAGCCGGTGCTGCTGTTTCTGCAGCAGGGCATTGAACTGGGAGTGCTCAGGCCGCTGGAAATACGCATGATGATTGCGCTGGTACATGGGCATGTGGTATCGCTGGCCAGGCTGCATTTGTCAGGCAACACCTCACCCATCATGGGTCAGCAGCTGGAACAGGCAGCACAGAGTTGCTGGGATGGTGTGCGCATTAACTAACAACCGCCGTTAACTTTCAGAGGCAGCCCGAGAGCGGCTGGCATACCATCGGCGCGTCTGCACCTTCATAAGCTCACGTTTCAGCATTAAATCAGCAATCTGGCCTGCAGGATCATCGGAAACCAGACACTCCTTGAAGCGATGTTCAGGCACATCTATCCGGTAGAGCGATTGCATCAGGCGCTCAAAATCGCGTTCAAGCAAATACAACACCTGCCTGGTAAGCAGCTGCCGGAGCGATGCCTCAGAAAGTTCGGGTGCTTTTGCAAGTGCTTCCTGATCAAAAACACCATGGAGTTGCAGCAACTGTGCAGCTTCATCGATTTCTGTTTTTTGCATTTTTTTGGGATAAGAATGGCTATTGCCAGTTAGCATATTGTATCAGATAATATCACCCCACTCATTGATCTCATCCAGATCATAATCTTTACCTGTTCCCCAGCGCACCAAATCTGTCAGCTCATATCTTTCAAGGCTTATCTTATCTTTTACCAGATAGTTCCTGTCAGTGAGCCTCCTGACCACCTCAAATTCATGGACCTCGCCGTAATTCTTCAATCTATATGTTCGCCCCACGCGCAGGGCATCAAATGCCATTGCCATTTCTATTTTTTTCTTTGCTAACGCAAAAAAAGGGCTTTTGTCGTAAAAAAAGCCCTTTATGATTGCTACATCAGCCTATTTTTTTATCACTTTGAATTTTTTGGTCATTTCTGAAGAACTTACTTCCAGGATATACATACCCGCCTGCAGGTAGGCTGCCTCCAGCACAGGCATGATGTTTTCTCCATCCATAACGCTCACCTCCTGCTCTACAAGCCGTTTACCTGCCATATTGAGCAGGCGTAAGGCCAGGCGCTGCTCCTTTGAGCCTGTAATGTTCACCACCAGTTCTCCGCGGAATGGATTGGGATATACGCCCCTGATGGAAAAGGCTTCGTCGGGTAGTACCACCACAACCACCTTGCTGTAGTCTGTTGTACCATCAATGTCTACCTGCTCCAGGCGGTAATAGACCGCACCCGCCAGCCTATCAGCAATTTTAGCATCGGCATACTGGTATTTGATAAGCTTTGAACTGTTGCCTGCCGAGGCTAGCTGTCCAATATTATTGAATACCATGCCATCCTTTGATCGCTGTATATTAAAGTGGCTGCTGTTCTTTTCAGATTTGGTTTCCCAATCAAGCAATACATCACTGTTTTGTAAAGTAGCAGCAAAATAAGTTAGCGCTACCGGAAGCGGAACAGTAGGGTTAGGGCTTCCAAAGGTAAACACCCCGTAGCCACTTACCTCCCGATTTGAGAACAACCTGCCCAATTCTGGCGCAGGGGCCTCTTGTGTGCCGTCGTAACCTTCATCTACCCAGGCTGGCAAGTCCTCATTCCAGCGAACCACACTAAGATCTGACTGCTTATTTTCAATTGCCTCCACACCTGAGGCCTCGTCCCAATACAGAACAATCTGAGCACGCGGACTGCCCTGGAGTGGTTCTATCGTCCAGTACTCCGTAGGAGAAACCTGCTCAATGCCATCAGCAAAGAATTCTGCATTGGCTTCGGTACGGACAACCGGATAGGGCGGTGCCCTAAAATGATAAGCTACCCGATACGCAGCAGGGCTTGCAGAGGCAGGTATGACGGCTACCAGCCCCAGGCGATCATTATCTCCCACCGGAAACACGAATTCATCTGTACTGTTAAAGTATTTCACCATCGGACCAGCCACATGTGCTGTATTACCCGGCGCCCCTTCTGCTCCCAGTACAGCACCTGGTGCCATGGTAAGGATGGCTTCTGGTGAGCTTAGCATAATTCCTTCTACCAGATCCAGAGAACTCTGAACGAGAACATCAGTCTGCAGATCTTTTGGCCCGCCCCCTTCTACCAGCAATCTCCAGAGTTCCAGAGGTTCTGTGCTGTTGATGAACTGTCCTGTTTCTCCATTCAGTGATAGGGTTCCGGTACCGGCATTGAAAGTACCTTCATTGTTGAGCACTCCCCTAAGGCTGATTTTTCCGGGGCCGGTATACTGTATGCTACCCCTGTTGGTTATTCCCTCAATCAGAGGATCAAGTTCGCCGCATTGCCTTAATTCTGCATGGCGCTCTGCAATGGTTATGGATGCTCCCTCCAGAATTGTTAAATTGCGATAATTGGCAGGTCCCGGACTTCTGCGGATCACGGGCTGATAGCTAACCACCTGGCTAAAGATTCTAGTACCATTTGGCAGGATACTAACCATGTTGTAAGCCTGATGCTGATCATCATTGTTGGGGCAATCGGGTACTCGCCTGGCAGACCAGTTTGCAGGATTAAACCAGTCATCACTCACCATACCAATCCAGGCATTATAGACTTCGCTGGCGCCAATATCCGGATCAATTCTTAGTACAAAATCAATGTCGTTCTCAATTTCTTCAATTTCATAGCCGGCATCTACCACTACACTGGGCTCAGGGGTTTGCACCATACGCAAATTGCCGCTGACCGGATCAACAAAGTCCTGCTCAATATTCTCGCCGCAGATAGAGTTCTGCTCAAGTGTACTGCCAGACCAGCTACTGCAATCATCAACCAGGATGGAACCATACCTGCCAAAATCATTTAGGGAGGGAACTCCGGAAGAACGGTGCAGCAGGTTATTACCGGAGGTCCAGCCGCTTGTTCTGGAAGTGGCAATTACAAAATTGGCATTTTGGGTCGTAGCACGGGTGTTCAGGAAAATATTGTTTCTAACCTCAGTTCTGCTGGTACCAGAGCGGTAAAAAACATAATTCCTGCCGGTGGCGTTGTTTTCACCACCATAGACATAAACGGAGTTGTAGAATATTTTAGAAGCACTGCTGCTGTTGGAGGGTACATAAATCCCATAATATACTGCCTGGCTCTGGGGGTAAATATCCTCGAAGGTAATCATGTTATTAGCTACCCTGGTTTCGCCGGCTATATTATCCGCTACGATGCCTGCCACATTACCCTCTCCCAGACTGGTGGGGCAAACCACTGACACAGCCGTTGAATTATTATAAAACCCATAAATCACATTTCGAAAAATATCAGTAGCACCTCCGCCCCTGGCATGTATACCCACCATGGACACACTAAGCCTGCCACTTACTGCTGAACGCACATTAGCAATTGTGTTCTGGCTGATTTCTATGGCAGAAGCATTCTGGTTGTTAAGAATCCCTATGAATTTAGTATCTGAATAACCAGCACCGCTAACATTGCCCTCCAGTCGTACCGAGCCAATAAAGTTGCCGCGCACTACGCCACTGGTTGTATTCCCTGTCTGGCCACGATAATATACAGGTACTACCAGGTACGAACCGGCATTTACAGTGCTGTTGTTTATGTTACGGGCTGTGATAGAGGTATTGCCTGCCGGATCTCCAAAGGTATTGTCAATAAAGTTAACTTCTCCGGCGAGTACTACCGATCCAAAGGCCAGATCATCACACCCAACGGGCCTGCCAGTAACTTCAATGTTTGTGGCCGTATTATTGATGATATCGACTTTACCGCCCTGTGCATGGATGCTGAAGGGGATAACACTTGGGTGTGGGGGAATGCCTGATCCATTCTCATCAATGGTTACGCTTAGAGGACTCCCAGCAGCAAAGGGAGCACTGCCCCCGATAAGATTACCCTCTACCAGATAATCGGTTCCCGACCTGATACAAACACCCTGGAGCTCCACAAGACCCTCTCTAAGCACTGGTGCCGACTGGCGCTCCTGGTAGAGATGGTTGCGCAGTATGCGCCACGAACTGTTACCCGGGCCAGCCATGATTGTGCACGGATTGCCGCCCACATTAAGACTGGCAGCGGCTGCAAAATCATAAAACTGGTTTCCCTCTATCAGCACATTATCTGTTGTATTGCCGGAAGCGGTGTTGCGGGAAGCCAGTGCATTCACAGGCCGCTGGCTTCCGTAGCCTCCAATGTGGTTATATAGAAAAGTGTTCCCGTCATTTCCGCTACTTACGCCATTTCCCATGAAAATAACGGCCTGCTCTGCCGATGCACTGGCACCCTGCACCAGGCTGAAAGCAATGGTATTATGGGTAGCATCACCCTCAAAATGAAAAGTTGGCGCAGCTCCTGCATTACGAAAAAGCAGGTGACCTCCTGATCCCATGCCACCACCGCCACCACTAAGGGTGCGGCCATCAAAGCGTATCCAATCTGTCCCCTTTAACCTGATGAGAGCACCCCACGCCTGTATGTTGGAGCCGGATATCCTGTAGTCAGCCTTATTTTGAGGACGCAACTGTATAATATTCGATTCCGATGCACCCTCAATCTGGTGAAGGGCAACCTCTCCGGTTTCGTAAATGAGATTGCTGGTAATGACAAAATTCAAAGGGCCACTGATGGAGCCCAGTTGATTCAGGGCCTGAAAGACTCCGCCGGGACGGGTAAGGCTGGTAAAGTCACCGCCGACCCCAACGGTATAGCTGCCTCCAGCCGGATTCAGCACAGGCGTTACTACTGCTGGAGGCACTTCATCAATCAGCAGATTGCCAAAAGATGCTGTACCCTGAAGTGCATTATTACGCGTCATGAATTTCAAAGCACTTATGCTGGCGCCGGGAGCGGCCTGTGCGACTGCTTCATTAACAGCAATTCCCCTATCCACCCAAATATCTATTCTTTTTGCGCCAACAGTACTTGCTTCGCCATTGGGGGCCAGGTAAGTGAATGTGCCTGCAGTATTGTTTAGAATAATGGTTACCCGCGCCAAGCCTGTTATACTGCCGCTGCTCTCCTCCGGAGTTGGGGTACTCCCTATGGCGTTTGCTATTGAAAAGGCATTGCCTCCTGCAAAGTTGATGTTTATAGTAGCAAAGCGATTGTTATTCTCCGGAAAAATAAAACCACCTGATCCCAGATTCTGGCCTACATATATACTTCCCAGTACACCACGTGTAGCCGCATCTGCAGTAACTGACAGATCAAACTGTACCTTTACCACACCCTGATTTTCAAAATCTGAGCTTTTGTGAAAAAAAGCCTGCGGAGCACTTTGCTGATTACTGGCCTTAGCAAGCTGCAGCACCTGGCTGCCCTCCTGCTGTTGCAGGGTAAATGTTCCATTGACGCTGCTTTCTATATTATTGACCCTGTTTGCTGCCGGCAGTTGTGTTCCGGACCATTGCTGTACTGAACCAAGCTCCTCAAAATCCTGAACAAGTATTTGCGCGTGCGAACAGGCAGGAAAGCCTATAAAAGCAATGAGCCAGACTGTTTTTGAAAGATAGAGTAAAAGTTTCTTCATAAAAGGCTAGCTTAAAAAGTCAATATTTATCATCAATCTTACATTGCCATATTAATACTACTACACTACATAAACTTTGGTTTAGCAATTATTAAGTTAAGTAGCAATTTAAAGGCCTAGCAGGCTAAAATAGCGCCATATTAATATTCCATTCCTGAATAATTTTCTCTGTTCTTGAGAGTGTCGGATTAAATAATCAGATATAATGATGTTTTAACATCATACATCTGCAGCTTCTGCTGCATTATTATTGATTTTTAAAAAATATATTACATTAGCATACACCATCAGAATCCATAGAACAATACCTAAGGAAGAAGCTATTGCATGTGTTCCACCACACTTGAAAATGCACCAACAGGCATAACCAAAATCCGCTACACCTATTCAATACCCCTAAAGCAAAAAAACCGGTGCAATTGCACCGGTCTCTATATTTACCATATAAATGATTGTTACACCTTTTCTACCTCAAGGTGTAAATAACGTTCGTAGTTTTCTTCGTTCGTCCAAAATTCACGACACTCTTCCCTGCATTTATCCAGAAATGAAGGATCCCTTTTCAGGTCCTTCCACTGTCCCAGTCCCAACTTTTCACACATCTTAAAGAAGTTATCTCCCTGCCCTTTAGGCTTGATCTTCACCAAAGCACTTAACAGAGGCCTGCCCTGGGCATGTTCTGCCATGCTTATTTCATTGAGAATTTCTCCCAGCATGTTCTTTTCATGATTACTTTCCAGGTTGAGTCCCAGGCTCATCTGGTACACCAAACTTGGGTATGATATGGGAGAATCATCTACTCTGGCAATCTGAATTAGTTTTTTTCTTATGCGGTCGTTCATAGGCAAAAAAGTAAAATAGCTCTAAAACCTTTACGGGTACTCGCCGTTTAATAGGCCTGTTCATATATAACCGCATTTTTGGCCTAATGTTTTACCATTGAGGCATATAAAAAAACCGGCTTTGCAGCCGGTTCTACTATCTTTGTGGATGATGCCTTCAGGGGTGTGATGTTGGTTATTAAAAACCGAGCACCTGTACATTCATGGCAAAATTACAGCTTTCGCAATCGCGGGCTTTATAGGTAGCAATCCCTACTACTTCTCCATCCATAGTCATTACAGGACTGCCGCTACTGCCCGGAGAAATGGCAGCATCTATCTGCAGCACTGCTTCTTTTTTGCCCTGATCCCGGATGGCCGATACCACACCACGGGTAATGGTGCTTTCCAGTCCACGTGGGTTGCCCAGTACAAAGATATCTGTTCCTTTGCGTGGTGTTTTGCGGGCAGGCTTCAGGAAGGGATATTCCTCCCCTTCTGCCAGATCTACCTTAAAAACGATGTAATCGAAATTTTTATCTTTTGAAATGATATCTGTTACCCGGTAACGGCTCCCGTTGGCGGTACGGATCATCCATTCGGTGCCTCCGTCAAACACATGGTAGTTACTTACACAAAGGCCATTTTCCATCAGAAAAAACCCAGTACCCTGGCTTACGGTTTTACCTTTGTCATCACGCCCTAAAACCAGAAATACACATTGCTCGGCATACTCTACCAGATCGGCAAAGCTGTTAAATTCCGTGCGCGCTACGGCAGCACCTGATGAAATAGCGCCAATACTATTTTTTTTCTTGATAGGGCCTGCTTCAGGTACAGATCCTGCAGGCTGGTAAGTGGTTAAGGTGGTGTAGGAAGAGAATGATCTTAAGCTATCGGTTAACCAAGTATCGTTAAGTGCTGCAAGGCCCTGCTGCAGGATCTGAGCATTCAGGTGCTGGCCACCTTCTGTAACTGCATAACCCCATACTTCTTCCTCGATCTCTGCATTGGGATAGTTACTACGGTCAAATACAATCCGTACTTTTCTGTTAAGGGCTTTATCTTCCAGAAACTCCTGACTTGCCTTGGTGGGCTCTACGCCAATAAGGTGCACCTGTTTACCGTTTTTAAGTACCAGGGTATTCCCATCCTCTACTTTGGTAACTGTGTGTGCCAGGTCTTCAAAATCTGTATTGCATGCTACAGCAAGTAATGCTATAAGCCCTAAAAACATTTTATTCATCCAGTTATTCATGCTCCCGCTTCTGTAATTGCCCTGTTTTAGGAATAATCTGTATAAGAAAGCGCCGGTTTTTCCCTTCTTCACCAATGCCACTGTACCGGCCTGCTCCATAAATCCCACTTCCAGCTATTATCAACTCAAAATTATCTTTATCAAAGGTAATGCCATTCCGTTTCCAGAGACTTGCCAGTGCCAGTGCCCGCTGATAACTTAACAAATAAGTTTGCTGTATAAAAGCACGGTCTCTGTTGATTTGCTGGTCCCTGGGATCCCGGGCTGCCATTCCTTCTACTATTACAAGGTACTTCACATCTAGTTCATTCGCAATAGAGGCCCTGTCTGCCTCCTCTATGAGTGCTTGTAACTGTTTGCCGGCTTCTACAAGGTTTTTAGTATATTTTTGTGGTATCTCGTACTCCCACTGTGCAAACTGAACCGGCACCATAAGCTCATAGCGTTGATTTTGGGGCTGAAATTCAAAATAGGGACTATCATCTAACCTATGTAAGGCTTGTTCTAATTCTTTAATTTTTTTGTAGTTAGTTGCGTATATTTCCAACTGTTCCTCCCGCTCGCGGAAAAGCCTGAAACTCAAAACAAACAAAACCATCATAACAACAAAGAGCGCTGTGAGCAAATCAGCATAGCTGGGCCAGAAGAAATTTGAAGGCGCACGCATAGGCATGTTAGTTTTTCAACAAACTTAGCGTCCCCCAAACATGCGATGCATCCAGCTTTTACGCTCGTTTAGCTGCTGCATATGGTTATTGAGTAATTCCATTTCTTTTAGTACTCTTCCCTGCGTCTGGCCATCCTGGTTAATCTTCCGGATCAGGTACTGCTGGGTTTCCAGCAGGTGTTTCAGGGTATCGGCAAACAGCTCGCGCATGCTCTGCACATCATCTTCCATATTGCGGATGGGCTGCAGCTGTTCAGTTATTTTCTGGTATACATTGTCCTGCTTTAAGCGTTCAAAATGCTGCCGCAGCTCTTCTCCTGCATCCTGCTCCTCCTTTTTCATAATCTGGAGCCTTTGCTTTACCAGAGCTCCAATCTCATCTCCAGCCTCTATGAAATGCTGTTGTATGCCATAGGTTAACTGCTCCATCTTATCCTGGTGCGCCGAGAGATATCCCAACTGTTTACGAATCAATTCCTCGTTCTGCTTTAAATAGCCCTGAACATCGTCCAGCTGCCGCAGGTGTTCAACAATCTCCCTTATATCAGAGGCAGCTTCACGGCCTGTATCCATGCTTTCATTCAGGCGCTGCAAGTATTGTCCAAAACGTTCAAAGATCGACTCGTTTTTCTGAATCTGTTCAAAGAAACGCAGGTTGGCTTCTGTCAGCTGGCTGTAATCAGTTTGCTGCAGTGCAACTAGAAAACGTTCCTGCAGACCAACATATTGGTTCAGGTTGGCAAAAACTGATTTAAAATCGCTAATCCGCTGAAAAAAGTCTTTATTAAACTCATCAAGCACTACTTTTAAATTACCCAGGCTTTGAGATAAGTCTGACTGCAGGCGGGGCAGCAATTGTATCTGCAGAAAATTTAGCCAGTCGTTTAAGCGCACCGAGGCTATTCCGGAGGCTAGCCTGTACTCCCGGTTGCCCAGCAAGGTAAAGAGCAGCCCGAAAAAGCTGCCCAGCATGGCCACCACAACACCAAGCAAAAAACGCTCTATGGCCTCTTCTGTAACACCACCGGTAACCACGGCGCCAAGTCCCAGAATTACACCCAAAAAAGTACCTAAAAGTCCAATATACAGTGGAGTGGCTACTGTTACCTGCAGGTTGCCCGTTTCGGCCTCCAGCCGGCGCTCACTCATATCTTTAATGGTATTCAAACCGGTTACAGTTCCCTGGTTGCGTAATAAATACGCCTGCACCTCCTGCAGTAAAACTGCAAAGGCTTCCGAGGGCTGGTGTGCAGCTGGCACCTCTGCCAGACTATACTGGGTACGTTGTTGTGCCTCTGCCATTAGCTTTAACCCTGGCTTGCCCGATTGCTCCTCCAGCTCCTGCCTGGAAAGCAAATAGGTAGTCGCTGTGCTGGTATCCAGGGCTGTTTCTTCAATCACGTAGAATTCACCATCTCTTCCTTTTACCCTGAAGGTATGGTTGGGTTCGGCCGCCAGTACATAGGGTGTCCCTTCCAGGATGGCTGTTAATGGTTTGCCTGTTGGGGTGGCACCCGCCTGTTCTGCCGCCTGCATATAGAGCTGGCTCTTTTCCGGAAAGAAATTGCGGAGCGCAGCAGCTTGTTGCCTGTTTTGAAGAAACACGCGCAGCTGCAGGGCAACCACTACAATTATTACAATGATTTCCAGAATGATCATGCCTTACTCAAAACGAACTTTAGCTTTCTGCTGAATTTTCCAAATGCTTCCGTCTTTCCGCAGCCTTCCTTTCTCTTCGTTCACCACTCGTCCGGGGTTTTCTTCTACCTCTGTAAAATCACACCCTTCTTCAAAGAAGCTAAGTCCATTTTGCATGGCATAGCGCTGCACCTCCGGATCTTCGGTAACCCAGTACTCTGCTTCGCCAGTCCCGCCAGGCACTACGCTTATGGTATAAATGCTATCGCGCTGCCGTTCACGGCTCATTTCATTCTGATGAAAACCGCCCCTAAAAGGCATTTTATCATAAAATAGTGCCGAATCAGCATCCTTATTAGCGCTGGCTGGCGCTGGGGTGGATGCAGGAGCAGGAGGCACCGGAGCCGGGGCAGCCGGGGTCTTAGGCAGCTCCTGTTGCTGTGCAGGTGCTGCTGTAGCTGCGTCAGGCTTTGTTAATTCAGGCTTTGTTGCTTCCTCCAGCTGCATTAACTCATCTATTACCAGCTTTCTCACATCTGTTTCAGTCAGGCCAGGCGGTTTATCGTCAGGCATCGGCCCCGGACTCACCGTAGCAATCACAAATTCATTCACCTGCTTCTCCAGTGTCCGGAATTCTCTTTTTAGCCGTGCATAGCGGCCTTCCAGATCGTACAGGCGCCAGAAGAGATATCCTCCCAGGGCCAGGATGGCAAGCCATTGTAAAATTTCATTCCAGGGCAGATCAGTACCCGTAGCACTGGTAGCAGAATCTGAAACCGGTACAACAGGTCCTTGTGCCGCTGAGGCATCATCTGCAGCCCCATTATCTGTGGCAGCCAGCTCTTCGCTTTGGGCTCCTACCTGGCGGGCTATCAGCATTAGCTGCTGCTGCAGGCTGTCTACCCTGTTAAGCCGTACTGCATTGGTGCGGCGAACGGATGATTGCTTTAGCCGGGTGCTGATTTCAGTGACCAACTTCTGGAGTTTTGCCTCAGTAGAAGTAAAGCCCTGGTAAACAGCAGGCTTATCCACACTGTTCATCAGCCGCTGAACACCCAGACTGGCATCTGTGGCAGCCATGCTGTTATTGAGCGCCTCCCACGACTGGCAGTTTACGCTGGGCAGCAGGCTGTCGGCGCCATTATCTTCATAAACAAAACGGGTGGTTTCGCACCAGATGCGCAAACGGGCATGATGAAAAGCCAGGCTATCGTTCTGCGCCAGCAAATCACAAACCGGCATCAGCAGGCAGCCCATTAACAACAGCAGTATTAGAGATTTAACGGTCATAATGAGCTTTGTAAATTTCTTTTGATAATTCGTAAAGCGTTTGATAGAGCGGATAGAAGAAAAGGGTTTCAGGCAGTGGTTTTTCTGCCATATTGCGGTGCTCCAGCAAACGGTTCATGCCCAGGTGCAGGCTATCAGATAATTTAGCCTTGATGGTTTTCCTTAGCCAGGGCAGGTCTGCTTCAATGGCAAAGTCGTCGAAAAAGCCGGTTAGCTTATCGTTGCCCAGTACCAGGTCAAAGAAAGCTTCTGCATTTTTGAGCACATCCTGCTGTATATCCGCAGCTGCATCGTGGTAACGCAGCGGATTTTCAGCTAGGTTTTGTCCCTGCACGGTGCCCAGCATTTTTACAGCTTTTGCACCGTCGTAATCATGTATTTCCGGATTAAAGAACACCCCGCCATTGGCAGTAGCCTCCTTAGGCTTGCGCGCCTGTATGATCCGGAAGTTATCAGGCACCGGAGTATTACACACCTCTTCCAGCAGGGAACGGGTAAGCCGCTCAAGGCTGCTGGTATTGCCGCCTCCTGTTAAAAAGTTAAGGTACAGGCTGCCCTTGCCACTAAAGGTGATATAACGCGGAATTTTAAGGTCCAGGTAATTAATGATTTGACCGCAGTGGTAGAGAATAGCTGTATAGTGCAGGTAGAATATAATCCGCAGGTAACGTGCCCTGATGAACACGTTGCTGAACATGGCAGGATCTACATTATTAAAGATATCGTTGATCACATCGGCAGAGGTCTGGCTGATGGACTTTGGCTTGAAGGGCTTGTCGGCCAGCTTTTGGTAAGCAAGTAAAAAGCCATTGTCGATGGTTGAGATCTTGTTAAAACCATCGCCCCAGAGTGCATTACCAGCAAAGCGGAAGGATGAGCCCCAGGCAGGCTGCTGGTTAATGAAAAAGAGTATATCCGTTGAGCCACCTCCAATGTCGATGTTCAACAAGTGATCTTCACGGGTAGGCACTACCTCTCCTGCCGAGGATAAATAGTAGTAAGGAGCCGCAGATTCTGTCAGGTGCAGCGGCTTTCTTTCGGTACGGAATATATGACGATAGTTACGGGTCCACTTTTCTTCGAAAAGATTGAAGGCAAAGGCATCGAGACTTAGTGGTGAGAACCACACCAGGCGGGTCTGCTCCAGGATACCATCGTTCAAAGCCACCTTGTGCTTGATGAGGCGCAGCAGCTCACTAAAGAATACATCAATGCGGTCGTTGCCCTTTCGGTCCAGCTCTGTACTCCACTTCAGGTCTGTTTTGTAAGCAGTATGTGCTGGTACATCCAGCTCTTTGTTAATGCCAAAGCCAATGTTGATATTACCCAGCATATCGGTAGGCCTGGCAATGAAATCGCTCACCTCACAGCTGGCAGTACGAATAGGGAAGGAAACCTCGGCGCCACTACCCTGGCCGCCAATCAGGTAAGGTACAAACTCACGGCTCACCACCGTATCGATCTCCATGGCCCTGTGCAGCGAAGCCTGTTTGTATCGCTGAATAGGCAGCAGCCCGGGTTCATCAGAGGGTTTGTTGAGCATAACCACCTGCGGATCGCTTTCTTCGATGGAGAAGGGCTGTGGTGCCACATTAGTACCAGTGGTATAGGCAATGTGGGTGTTGGTAGTACCAAAATCAATGGCAAAAGTAAAGCGCCTGGTGCCGGGCCCTGCCTCCTGCCATTTAGGAATCAGCAAGCCTCTGACTGGCTCCTGCCCTCTTTCGCTAAGGGGGTGTATGATCTCCGCATAATCGAAGTGCGTGTTAAATACCTCGTAATAAGTAGAGCCATAGGCTCCCTCCTGCTTGCTGATACGGCGTGTTTTCCTGATGCCCCTGCCTTCCGGCGTTTCCCGCAGGGGCTGGGTCTCCAGGTAAAACTGCATATCAAAGTCACCAAAGGCTGCCTGCCCGTCTACCTCCAGGTCTACGAGCATAATCTTGTAGAAATCATTATAGGCAGGATCTGCCATCTTCAGAAAGGGGAATACACCCAGACCGAGGCGTGCAGAAACAATTTTTCCTTTTTTAGGAATCTCCTGTCCGTTAGCATCACGCGGGTTCTGGGGGTTTTCGTAATAAATTTTTTCGAACAGGATATGCCCCCGTTTTACAGGAACAGAAAGCTGTACTTTGATGTAGGTAGGATCTACAATAAAGGTCAGGTACTTATCCAGATCCCGGAAGCTAAAGTAACTGAAATACTCCTTGCGGATAGGCAGCAGGTAGTTGAAACGGAAAGTGCGCTCGCGTTCTGCCCCATTCTGATACTGCACTTTGCCATAGTTAAACCGCTCGTTGTTCAGCTCATAGGGAAGCTCCAGCAGGTAATCTTCCAGAAAATCTCCGGTCGTGAGGTAAGGATATTTATCTGAAAGCCCCGGAAGGATACGACTTTCCGGTGGTGCAGTGTTTTTAAGAGGCACTTCTGTTTCCTGCTGCCACTGACCGGAAACATAGTTCCAGCCAGGGTAATGTCCTTCTTTTAAAACCAGGGGCAGTCGATCACCGTCAGGCGTGCGCGAAGGCTCAAGCACAAAATCGCTTATGCGGGCGATGTTAATATTTTCGGCCGGTGCGGTGGCGAGACGTATGCCTCCTACTGCTACCTGGCTGTTGGTGTCGTCGTAAAGGGGAGCATATTCGTTCAGGAAGTTATCGGGCCCGTAACCAGCCTCGAACTGCAGCTGATTAAGCCTTTGCTGCAGTTGCGGCTCTGCTTGCCGCTGTGCCAGGGTGATATATTCGTACATGGCCTGGCACTTGCCCTTCAGCTCCGGGTAAGCCTGAAACAGCTTGTTCAGGTAGAGCTGAAAATCGTCGGGCCGCTGGTAAAGCGGTACCGGTTCATCGAACAGGCGATAGCCCTTGCTGCTGTTCAGATCCAGTGCTCCTAAATCGGGCAGGGTAAAAACAAGTGTAAAAGGAGATGTACCTGCTATGATGCGGTACTTATAGTAAATAAGGTAGATATCCGTAAAGCCGTTAAAAGGACTCTGCGGATTGTTGAAGTTTAAAAACAGTTGCAGGGTATTTGCCAGGAGCTGATGCTGCGGGCTGGCCTCCAGCTGTTGCAGCTTTTCATTGATGTTCCAGCGGCGGATCAGCAGGTGCTTTTCGGCCTGCTTGAACTTCTGGAAATTGTACAACAATTCAATTACATCCAGGCACTGCGAAACCATGCTGTGGTAAATGGTATTATCGCTTAGGTCGCGTTTGGAAGAGTTTACCACAAACTCAAAGGCGGTACGGAACAGGTACATCCTGGCAAGTGGCGAGGGTATCGAGGTAGATACCTTTCTGGCCCGGCCACCACTGGGGTCAGAGATGTGCTGGATCAGACTGCTGTCAATTTGCACGCTTTGCTTCCAACCTTCCAGTTCGGTAGAGGCATTTGTATGTAATCGGAGTACTTTCGCCATAAAAATAAATGCAATCAGATGCCAGGCATCTTGTTGTTGTAAAAATCTTCTGTAACATGGTTGAACATCTTCAGGAACTTTCGGTTCGGGTTCGCCTCAGATGAGAGATTTTTTTCTTCTTTGTTCAGCCTTACCACAAAGCCATCGTGCGTAATGCCTTTGTTGAAGAAACTACGGCTTACAGGCTTGCCCTGCACCAGCAGATTCAGGTCCTGTGTGCTAAGGTTAAAGGGCATAAAACTGCGCTTGTTCCGGGAGAGCTCCTCCAGCCAGGTAAAAAAGCCCCACTGTTTATTTTCCAGAAAATGCCTGAGCTCCTTGTAAAAGCTGTCGTTAGAGAAGGCAGCATCCAGGTTAAGCGCTTTGTAATAGTTTTTACCGGCATCCTGTTTAATGAAGTCTTTATAATACTTCGCAAAGAGCATAAACTTTACCAGCTGCTGGCCAATGCGGTGGGTGGTTTCTTCGTATAAATGTTCGAAAGTGATGTTGGGGCTATCCTGCCTCAGGCCATACTCATGGAAGAGGGTATCACCCGCCAGGTCAGCATCTTCATATTCCATAAAATCAACAATAGAAAGAGCGGCCAGCACCTCGACCAAATGCGCATCATTACGCTGGCTGGCACCTCCGGGCCTGTTCTCGTAAGGCGTTTCCGGATTATCGGCTATGTAATAGAGGGCGTTGATGCCATCCAGGTTATTTTTGTAGTAGGCCAGTGCATCCCGGGTTTTGGTAATAAAAGCGTTGGAATCAATCACGCTTTCGTTTTCAGTTTGCAGGCCAAAATAAGGTTTTACCGTAATGGCCCCGATAAGTGCTGTAGAGATGTCACCTGCATTTTGCAGGCCGGAATTTGGATTACGCAGATTCTTAAGCAGCAGCGGAAAGCCAGCAGCACCTGTGCCCCCAAAGATGGAGCTGATGATGAATATACGATCGCCCCTGCGGAAGTTATCAGCAAAAAAGCGCAGCTCGGGTGAGTTGATCAGCTTGTTAAGGACCACACTGCCCACATTTGGGCTTCCCTTAAAGCCAATGGTCAGGGGGCTGTTGAGGTTATCCTGAGTATAGAGCAGCTGCACAAGCGCCTGAGTATCCGGGTCCATTTCATTAAAATGGATGAATTCCTTGAAGCTCTGATTAATCCCGCCAAAATCAAATGTAAAGGCATCTTTTACCCTGCCATCTCCCCTGCTGTCCATGTCTGCCAGCTTACTGATGTCGGTCTTAAAGAAGCCACTCTCATCGCCGGCTACCGCCTGCAGACGCTTATAGCTTTTGAGCATTTCTACCGTACGGTTAAGATCTGCATTCTGCGTATCGGGATCTACAATAATGGGGATGATACGCTCCGCCCGAATCCCAACACCCGCTGCCATTAGCATACCTAAGGAACGCAGCACCCTGGCGCCTGTTCCACCTATGCCAAATATAAAAAGTTTAGACATGATCTATTTTGTTTGATGCTCGTGCTTCGTAATTGTTTTCAGTTTCTCAAAAATCACCTTCTCAGGGAGAAGTATATCTAAGCTCAAACGCACAACCCGAAACTAAGTATTAAAAAGGGGTCCTGGCCGCGTTGTTCGACCGCCACTTGAAAAGGAGTGAAAAAACCAGAAAGAATACTGCGCTGTAGAACGCATTTGCAAAGGCAAACCAGTAAACGTACGAATCTGGTGTAACCTCATTCAGCCGGCAGTAGTAAATGGCATATCCAAAAGCGATGGCTGCATTGATCAGCAGCACCCCCAGCCAATGGTACCAATGACTAAAACGAGCCGTCTGAATCAGGTGATTCAGCACATAATAGTAAAACAGCACCATGAGTGCTGTGATGAGCAAGAGCGTAATGCCCCCTACATCCGGAAAGATTTCGCTGCGGTACAGGGGTGTTTCCATTGGTGGCTCTGGCCGGCCTATAATCAGTTCATATAAAAAGCGAAATACGTTTTTCATGTTAATTAGCTTTTCTGATGCTTAGGTCTAAGGAAAAAACATCTTCCCGTTCGGCAGGGTATAAGGCTCTTACTCCCTCCAGTATTTCATTCAGTGCAAAGGTACGGGCACCGGTTTCATTGATGTTTGTATCATCGTCGGTAGTCCATGCATTGGCCCAGTCAGGATTTTGAGCTGGCAGAGAAATGCTTAGCTGCACAGGACTATTACGATCGTCCATGCTGTTTACAGTTATTCTCACCAGGTGCGTATAGCATTCCATTAGCTGACGGTCTTTTGCATTCAACTTTTCGTTCTCTGAAAAGTCGCGGGCAGTCATCACGTCTTCTACCTGTGCCCTGCCATTACGGCCCTGCACCTGCAGGTGCTGTGCTAAGTATTCCTTTGATGTATACTGACTGGGCAGGGCCTCCATGTTCATTCCTACTGTAAAGCTAACCTCTCCCCGCCTTAGCTCCTGTGTATTATCAACAAAAACCGTTTTGCCTTCTGCATCGGCAAGGTACCAGCTACCACTGCGTCCCGAGCCGGGAATAACACCATATACCGGTTCAGTATGGTTATACCCTGCCTGCATAGACACTGAAGCATTTTTCGGAATCAAGATATCGGAAGCCCTGCGCACTGCAGGTTCAGTACCTATGATCCAGATGTAATACGGTATGTCGGTTTCGCAGCAGTTGGTAAGCGGTGAGGCTTTCCCGCCACCTTTGGAACCAGCCGGGTAATAGATTCCCTGAAATTCTGAGGTAAAGCCGTAAACAGCAACAGACAGTCCCTTTGATTGCAAAGGAGCAAGTGCCCTTCTGATATCATTAGAGATATAGTCTCTGTCGCGTTCGTTGGGAGGAGAATAAATGAAGTCGGATATAAAAACACTTACCTGGCCAGGACCCGTGTAACGGGAGGCTATTTGACTAAGAAGCTCCGGTATAGGGGTACTACTGCCCGCCCTGGCCAATCCCTGCCGCAACATGCTCTGAAAGCGGTCGTAGCCGATGGTACGAATAATATCCTGCGCTGTGAAAAGTCTTAAGCGCCTGATAGTCTCTTTATCGCTCTCTGCATTGGCCAGCAGATCGTCAACCTGCTGCTGAAAAGCAGTTTGCCTGCTTTGCGTGGGCATGAAGCCTTTCATGCTGCCACTTGTTTCGATAATGATGTTCAGCGTATCTAACTGCTCAGCAAGAGGCGGGGGTGTTATATTACTGCAAACAGCTTGTTCTGTTCCTGAACTTGTTCCCTCTCCGTTATTACAGGCAGTAAGGCAGAATACCCCTAATAAAAAAGGGATAAATAGGTTTTTGAAAATCATAGTAAAAAATACGCGCGTTTACCCCGTTTAGTATAGGCTTAAGGTTTACGAAGCTTATTAATGATATAGAGTACAATTAAAACAATTACAATTACGAGTATGATCCCTACCCAAAACCCTGCTTTAAAAATATCCGCTATAACATCGCAGCTGCTTACGCTAATTAGCAAAAAAATGAATAAAAAAGTGGTAGTATATCTCATAATCAATCCAGTTAAAAAGTTTGTTTAACTATATCAAACCTATTGCTAAACCAAATGTTCTGATTTGCAGCTTCACTGCTACTGTTATACCCCTGCATTGGCCATACAGCAATCAGTATTTTTTTTGAAAAGGACTACCCCTTTCTCCTTACTTAGCCAGTATTCTGCTGCAAAAGGTTTCAATCAGGAGCCGGCTTTTTTGTACAGCCACAGCCCCTGCAGATCTCTGTATCAGGAAAAACCCTGCTTCACCGGTGGTAGCAGTAAGTCCTAAAGATGATGTTTAGCAGGCGCCGGAACTATGGACGTTTTTGAGAAACATGCAAAATCTGAACATAAAAAAAGATCTGCCGGGCTGCAGATCTTTTTTTATTATCTCAGGATGTAGAGCTTTCCAAATTCCTGTCTGAAGGCCTTATCGCCCTTTGTTGCCCGGTGCTTCCATTCAGCTGCATTGGCACCTCCAAGTACAACCCGGTAGAGGTAAACCCCGTTTGCCAAACGATCGCCCCATTCGTCGGTACCATCCCAGGCATACTGCGACTGATTATGGCCAATCCTTAGCGGGCCCAGCTCCTCTTTCATAATTTCACGTATTACTTTACCACTCACCGTCATAATCTGTATTTTTAGATCATCGGGCACTTCGTTACCGGTAAGTGTAAACACAAAGCGGGTGGAGGTAGAAAACGGATTTGGATATGGATAGAAATGCGTAAGACTTGATTCACTGATTACCTCAAAGCTAATGGCATAAGGCCTTGTTCCCGCCTTGTTGCCGCTGGCATCTTCTGCCTGCACCTGCAGGGTGTACATCCCATCTTCCAGTGGTCCCGGGGTAAACTCAATTTTGTAATCTTCCTGGCGTGAGGCTGGATAAAACCTGACGGATGGATTGCTCAGGTTGATGCGCTCAAAGGTACAGTTCTCACACTGCCTTTTCAGGTAGAGGTGAATACCTGTGGTATCCTGTTTTGGCAGGAACTTATTTTCATCGCGCATAATCACAGAAATGAGCGGATCCGGCCTTACAATTTCACCATTGGTAATATAGGAGCCATCAAAAGCAACATCAATAAAAGGGTGGAGCGAATCTGACCTGACGGTTAAAAAGCCTTTGGCGTCCAGCACATTATTCTGCAGGGTAAGCTCCGTCATGGGCCTGGGGTTAACCTTTACCGAAAGATCACTTACGCCTAAAAAGCTGCTAGTGGTTATCGGCAGGGCAAAGCGCGCCGTATCTCCGGGAGCTGGTGATTTGATTTTGGTATTCAGCTGCTGTACCTTCCGGCTGTTTACATTGAGCAGGCTGGCAACAACCTCCAGGGAATCGGCTGCATAATTTTTTTCGGAGATGTTTACAAACCTGAAGCCAGGACGCAGCAGCTTTCCTTCATCTAAAGTATTGTGCCGCTGTACCGAATCATGCACCACCAGCACACCTTCAGGAAGTGACTCAAAGCCAACACGCCAGAATTTTAGCTGAGGCGGGCTAAGCTTAACCGTATCTGTTGCTTCGAGCCTTAGGCGCAGGTAAGGATATTCTGTGGCACTTACTGTAAGAGGTGTTGTACCAGACTGGGTGATTTCTGCAACAGTAGTTTCAATGCTGTTGGCATTTACCCCTATCACTTTCATCTTCCAATAGTCAGCATCATCCTCTGCCACACGGATGGCCACATCCTGCCAGCTGGTGGCAGGTCCGATCAATCCGCTTTCCACAAAACCAACCCCTGCTGCTCCGCTTACCGTAGCATTGAGCTCAATTATCTGCTCATTAATGGGCAGGCTGCCCTCGCTTTTATCAACCATGGCCAATACTGCAGTACCCGGTGCTCCTCCTTTTTTACCCAGAATAGCGATAGGTTCCCCGTTCGCCAACTGGTTAAGCACACTTTCTTCTACACCCAGCGATGCTACCTGCTGCTTCACAGAGGCAGGCCATTGGGTATAATTAACCAGTCCTATAGAAAATAAAACAATCCAGTCGCCTTCCGGCACTTCTTTTAAGAAACGCTCCAGGTTATAGGTATCGTTATCACCATTGTTGATGTTCGCAGCTGAAAAATTATTGATAACCTGTGGCATACGACCGCAGGATTCAGATCTCAGAATATCCAGCAGTTTAGCACCTGGAATACCCAGTGTATTTTTATCCAGCTGCACGGCATTCATGGTGTTGTTGGAACAAAATTTCAGGGGCTGGTTCAAAATAAGCTGTACACCGTCTATTGCCAGTTCTACCTCCCGGTAATCAGTATCGCTTGCTTTTGCACCAAAAGTTGTAACCTTCACGGCCTTTTGTATAGGCGTATAACTCCACCTGCGGCCTTCTTCAACTTTCAGGCTGGTGATCCTGTTTTCTGAAAACTGGCCTTCATGCGCCTGCGCCCAGCCATCAGGAGCATCCTTTATATAGGTAAAGGAACTCTTTGAAGGAGCTGTGTCTTCGGTTGGAGAGGGTGTGGTAAGCTGGCTTTTCCAGTAATAAACAATGGTATCTGCCGGAGCTGCTGCAATTTCCGGCAGGGTAACACTCCAGGATGCCAGGAAACGCGACTGTACTGTGCTTTGCTGCAATGAAGCACTGTTATAGTGATAGGCTGTATCCAGCTGATAACTGAACCCCCTGACAGAACGAAGGGCATCAATTCCCTGGGTGATAAGCTTAATCTGGTTTTTATGCACAACAGCATAATTCTGGGGAAGCAGATTGAGGGTGCCTCCTGCCGGAACCACAACTTCCAGAGTGCCCGTATTATTGGTGTAATCCTTTTCGGGAATTTCAGAAGCAGGGTTCAGGGTAATGCGAAAACTGCTGCGGCCGGGCCCCTCCAGCTGGTTGGTTGCAAGATGAATGGTAACTGTATCCTGACGATAGATGGCAGGGACCTCCACCAGCTCAAGCACCTGGGGGGTGCCATCTTCCAGCCAGTACTCCAGCTGAACCTGCAGGGAATCCGTTACGGCTTTACCAAAATTCCGCACGATTACATCTACTGCAATTGAGTCTGCACTCATGTTGAGCGGCTGGTTATTCAGGGGGCGTACGGCTATATGATCATTATTAGTTTCGAAATCAGCTTGCTCAATTGCAAACAATACCAGAGCAGGGTCTCCCTGCAAGACCATCTGTTGTGCCTGAGTAATTTGAAGAGGACTGATAAAACCACCACTCAAAAACCTGCGAACAGCCTCCTGCTGTATTTTGCCGATAGAAGCTCCCAGGAAGTTTTCATCCGTTACAGCTACCCGGTAGAAATTGGAAGAATACTGGTACAGCAGGTTGGTATAGCCATTATAGCTGTGTGCAATAAAATTCACAGCTCCCTTATCTGGTGTAAATAACCAGTCTTCGCCAAAGGTTTTATTTGTACTGAAGATATTTCCTGCTTCACAACCATTTACCAATATTCTGGAATACATCCCCTTGTTGTTGTAGCCATACCTGGGTACGGAGGCAAACCCAATCTCCAAATCAGCAAGATCCGTTCCCGAGTGGCCGAAGAAGGTTATCAGGCGGGTACCCCTGTTCACATCTTTGGATACATCGATCTCCTGAACCACCAGGTCTTCTGTCTTGGACAAAGTGGTGACTTCAGCTCCCAGAAAAGGACCCTCAGCTATATTTTCCCAAACCCTTAGATATGATTTTAGCTGTAGCGCCTGCGAAACAGAGTTGCCTCCGCCTAAATGCAGGATTCTTTTTAGCCACAGGTCATTTGGTGAGGAATTCTCATCTTCAATTACCTTTTTCAAGTAAGCAGCTACTTCTTCTGGTGTTCTCACACTTAACCTGCCCACCGGAAAGGCAGGGCCATATCCGGAGCCATTCATTTGGGCAACAAAAGGAATATCACCACCCGGATTCCCGAATGTAGGAACAAGGTCCCGGTTAATGTTCGTCCAGTTTGTATTTCTAAAATACCTGCTGGTGAAGCTTAAAGACTTACCAATTAAAAACAGGTATTGGGGTAGTTTTTCCTGGGATGAATACAGTACAAATTTTCGGATGGCCAGCGGTGTAATTTCACCATAGCTAAACTGGTCATAAAGCTCCTGCATTTCTACAGTTAAGGTATTGAAACCACCCCCTTCTGCAGAGGCTCTGTAGGCACCGTAGGCTTCTACCGGATTGTCGTAACCTCCCCCTGGCTGCATTAAGAGCTGATTTGACACAATCAAATATTCAGCGCCACTGCTGGGAAACTGACGAAAAGATACAGGTTTCGATTTTGTAATGGCAGCCTGAACTCCACTTAAGAGCAGCACCTGTTCTCTAGAACCACTTGCAGGAATCATTGCCTTGATACTACTCCCCTCCCGCTGAAAAGAGATTCTTCTTACATTATGAGAATCAGAAATATCATAGAGTATTACATCATCAGGCACATCAGTGATTTCAATATACCGGGGGTTATTGCTTGCCTCCAGCTGAAACTTTCTTTCTAAGGTGGTGGTACCCATTTTCCATAGGCGCGGATAACGCAGCTGAATATAGTTAACCGATCCTCTTCCCTGGAAGGTTGTTCTAATAACTGTCTGGTTATTTGCAATAACATTCCAGGGCAGATTTTCCTGTACAGCAGCAATGCTGTAGCCTGTAAAGGTTGTAGATTTAATGGTAGAAAATGCTCCGGCAGTGGTGGCTCCGGCTTCAACAGTAACGGTACGCTCCAGACTATTACGCCCCATGAACTGGACACCAATGGTGGGCGCAGGTCCTGCAGTGTAGGCATCTGTTAAGCCTGTTAAAGTAAAATCTCTCTTGTTGTTTGCCAATACAGCGCTACTCCAGCCTTCTCCTTTATCACCATAGGTTAAATAGGTATCCAGGTTACCGGCTGCACCATATACTTCTCCTGCCGAATAGCTGTCAGATAACACTGTAAGCTTTTCATCCCAATAGTAGGGCTCCGGATTAAGGTTGGTTGTATTAGTGCCGCTAAAAATATTCATCCTCTTGCCGGCACTACTACCTGCAAGTCTGAAGGTCAGGAAGTAGGCCGATGAATCTGAATACTGATTGTAATAATTATGAGGCTGCAAATCGGGACTTAAGTACAACTCTTTATCCAGGGTACCATCGTTTTTGCGGCCGTAGAATAAGACAAAGTCTTCGCTGTTCAGTACTTCATCGCCCTCTCCTTCTACATGTATGGCCTGCTCCTGGCCCCTGTGAAACAGCTGCAGGGTTTTGGGATTGATCTGGGCTACGGGAAATCCTGCCCGCTCCATTTCCTGAGCAGTAAGTTTATAGATACCATCTGCCCCAACCTTTAAACGCAGGTACTGCTGATCATAGCTGATCCACTCATTTCCGTAGGTTTGTGCAGAAAGCAAAGAAGGGCAGCCAAACAGCAGCCCCAGCAACAGCCAGACGAGTCTTTTATAACTAGTCATTCTTTTTGTTGAAATTAAGTGTTAAACTAAACACATGTGAGTAGGGTGCATCTGAGGCATCGCCTACATCAGTCAGGGCATAATCTATCCTGAAATTGCCCAGCCGTACCCCAATGCCGGCTGTGGGCTGCATAATGGTCTTTTTGCTTCGTTCGGCATTGAGCTCTGTTACCTGCTGAAACTGCCCAATGCCACCCCGCAGCCAGATGATCTCTTTATAAGCAAGCTCCAGCCCCCCCTGTGGATCTACTGACACCGGGTCTGCTTTCCAGAGCACATTTCTGGTACCATCGAAGGTGGTTACCAGGTCTGCCGCGGCCAGCACTGTAAAATTTTCTTTGATCCTGAAGGTGTGGGCAACACCCAGGATGGCTTTTGGTAGGGTGATCTCCAGGGAACTCTCCGGCACTTCGTTACCGGTTTGGGCATATACATCTTCCAGCAGTTCAGTGTTTATTGACCAGGCATTGAAAGTGGTGGTGATGTCGCGCAGCATCAGGCCCAACTGCCAACCCTTTCTTTGCCACTGCAGTCCGGCATCCAGGCCAAAACCCCAGGCATTGGCAAACTTACCTACATTGCGGTGCACTATTTTAGCACTGGCACCTGCCCGCAATCCCGGCACCTGCCTGATATGGCGGGCATAGGATAAGAACAAAGCGTAGTCGGCGGCAGAGAAGAAACGAATATTGTCGTAATTGAGTGTGCCGTTGGCATCATACAAAAAACGGGTATCGGGAATATTGTCGATGCCAAAGCGGATTAAACTAATGCCCAGACTGCTGGTGCTGTCAATGGCGGTGCTGTAGGCAGCGTAATCGTATTTGGCAATGCCCGCAAAATATTCAGCATGCATGAGTGCAATACTATGGTCTGCCTCCACCCGCAGCAAGCCTGCCGGATTCCAGTAGCCGGAGGTTACCCCTGCCACATTGGCCGTTTGGGCGCCGCTCATTCCAAGCGCCCTTGCGCCTACACCTATCGATAAGAATTCATTGCTGTATTTAGGTGTAATATCCTGTGCTGTTGCAAGCACCGGCAGTAGTACCAGCAAAGCTAAAACAGAGTAGCGTAAGTACATAAGAGGAGCCCCGTGCAGAATAGGGTTAGTTTATGAACAGTATATACAAAAATAATCTATTTCCACCAGCTATCCATACAAATGTAAGAGAAGTAGCAACAGCTACCATTTATCCCTGCTCTCAGCCATTAACTCGATATTAATACCCCTATTCATAAATAGGAAAACTTTTTCACCAAGTACCTTGTATAACAGAGTACCTTCTTATACCTTTGACTTAACAACAGCGAACAACGGACCCATGAATATCGAGAATGCACAAATACAAATGAGGAAGGGTATCCTTGAATTCTGCATCCTGCACATCATTTCCCGTGGCGAGGTGTATGCCACCAATATGCTGGAAGAACTTACTGCCGCCCGCATGATGGTAGTAGAAGGAACCCTCTACCCGATTTTAACACGACTTAAAAACGCAGGCTTAGTTGAATATAAATGGGTGGAAAGCCCCTCGGGACCTCCCAGAAAATACTATAGCCTTACTGCTACAGGCATTGCATCACTGGAGAAATTACGCGATACCTGGCAAGAACTAGCAACCTCCACTAATCAAATCATCAATCACAATCAACTTTCCGGTCTGTCATGAAAAAGAGTATCAGCATTAACATTAGTGGCTTGCTCTTCAACATTGAAGAGGATGCCTACGAGCAGCTTAAACGTTATCTGGATGAGATAAAACTTTACTTTTCCGGGTATGAAGCTTCCGGCGAAATAGTAGCGGATATAGAAAACCGCATTGCCGAAATCTTCAGTACCAAAGTGGGTCCGCAAAAGCAGGTCTTAACCGAATCTGATGTGGAAGCCCTGATTGCCCAGATGGGTAATGTACGGGATTTTGCCGCCATAGAAGAACCATTTGAAGAGCCCAAGAGCACCAACGGACAAACCCATGCCAGCGAAAACTGGGCTGAACCTGTTAAGGGACGCCGTTTGTACCGCAACGTAAACCGCAAAATAATAGCAGGTGTTGCTGCCGGCATTGCAGACTACCTGCGCATTGATCCCCTGTGGGTACGCCTGGGCATGGCCATTATCATGTTCGATATTTTCATCAGCTTTTCCTTTAGCGGTGCCCTGCTGATCGGATACATCATTTTATGGATTGCCCTGCCCACCAGCACAGATGCGCCGGTGCGGGAGGATAAGAAAACCAGGAAAATGTTCAGGCACCCCGACGACCGCGTAATAGCTGGTGTTTGCGGAGGACTGGGCGCTTATTTTGGAGTGGATGTAGTGCTGATCCGCGTGCTGCTGGCAGTGCTCTTTGTTTTTGCAGGATCGGGTCTGTTCCTCTACATTTTGCTTTGGGTAATCATGCCCAAAGCAACCACCCTCACGGAGCGAATGCAGATGCAGGGCGAACCTGTTACCCTCGCTAACATAGAGCACCAGGTAAAAAAAAACTTAAATCTTGAGGAGGGAGAGGAAGAAAGCCTGCTTGCGCGCATCCTGCTTTTCCCTTTTCGGCTTGTAGCTTCTATTTTTTCGGGTGATAATGTTAATGTACGGGTAATCATCACCTTTTTAGCAGATGCTATCCGCGTAGTCCTGGGCCTCATTCTTTCCTTTGGAGGCTTTATGGCCCTCCTGGCACTGCTGATATCAGCAACGGTGGTTTCAGGCGTATATCCTGATACCTACCTGCACCTCTTTGATCTGGAAATACCTCATGCCATGGTAAGGAATACTATTCCGGATGCTTTGCTGGTGGCAGTGCTGGTCCTTGCCTCTATACCAGCCCTGTTTATCATGCTGCTGGGTATTGGCCTGGTTGCCGGACGCTGGGTGGTGCACCGCACTGTAGGCTGGGGTCTGGCTGGTGCCTGGATTATTGCCCTGATTTGCGTAGCCGTGATGGCCCCCAGGATATTAGTTAACTATAGCCAGGATGATTACTACCAGACCGAAGCTACCTTTCGTGCAGACAGCACCCAGGTTGTGCAGCTGAAACTTGAAAGAGGAGACTGGCAGAAATTCAGAAATGTACGGCTTACTGTAAAAGGCTCTCCCGATAATGATTTACGCCTGGAGCAGCGTATCTGGGGGCGTGGCGCCACAAGCGAGCAAGCCCGCAAACATGCGCAGCAAGCCAGTTATCCTGTAAAGCAGCAAGGCAATGTGCTGTTGTTTAAAGACCAGCTGCAGCTACCGGAAAACCAGCCATTTTATTGCCAGAATGCCGAAGTTACCCTCTATATTCCCTATGGCCAGCGATTTGCCATGCATCATGATATGGATAATATCCTTACCGCTACCCTCTCACCCTGGGGTTACCAGAACAGCGATATGCCAGACAATACCTTTGCGTTCAACAAACAGGGCGAGCTGGTATGCCTCACCTGCCCTGCAGAGCGTCAGGATAATATTAACAACAGGAAGCAGCGCAATTACACCGGAGGCAATCAGGTGTTGAATTACAAAGATTTCGACAGGCTAAAAATAGGCAACAACTACCAGCTTACGCTTGTGCAGGGCCCCGACTTTAAAGTTGAAGTAAGCGGTGACGGCGAAGTGATGAAAGAAATGAAAGTACGCCAGCAAGGCTCCACCCTTTCTTTTTCTATGGAAAATGGTCCTGGCTGGTGGAAGCGCATGAAAGACAAAAAGGGTCCGCAGTTATTTGTATCGGTTCCCAACCTGGCGGGGCTGTACCTTTCCGGGGCAAGCAGTGCCAATGTTAAACTTGACCAGGGAAAGGCACTGGCCCTGGAATTATCCGGGGCTTCAGAAATAGAAGGTGATTTGGTGGTAGAAGATCTTGAATTAGAAATGAGCGGTAGCAGCGAAGCAAGTTTAAGCGGTAACTGCAGAACACTGAAGGCAGAACTATCCGGAGCCTCTGAGCTGAACGCCAGCAAGTTCAGAAGCAGCCATGCAGAATTAGACCTCAGCGGAGCCTCTGATGCCAACATCTGGGTAACGGATCGCATAAAAGCAGATCTCTCCGGCGGCAGCAACCTTAACTACCGCGGCAAACCTACCAATACCAATATCGACAAAAGCACCGGCGCCGATGTAAGCAGAAGAGATGACTAGATAATTAAAAGACCTGTGATTGTGATTGATTTTTAAAGCAGCTCCCTGGGGCTGCTTTTTTTTGTTTTGATACATTATAATAACTGGCATACTCTATGCTCCATATAAAAAAAGAAAACTATCTTCACTTTTTAACTTAATTACCTGCACCTATGATACGATTAGCATTACTCATGATTTTAGGCATTACCCTGATGGCAAACGGCTGCCAAGAAAACGTAAAGCAGGGAGTAGCTGGCAGGGTATTATGGATAGAAGGCAACCAGATGCCTACCATTGTTAATGAAGAGAACCCGGCTGCCACCAGGCAACGCCCTGAACCAGCAGGGGTTGAGCGTGAGGTCTATTTTTATGAGCTCACTCCCATGGACCAGGCTACAAGCAATGGAGTCTTCTTTTCTGACATACAAACAAAACTGGTGGAAAAGGTAAAAACAGATAAAGAAGGCAATTTTGCTGTTTCTTTGCCAGAGGGCAGGTACTCTGTTTTTGTAAAAGAAGATCAGGGCCTGTTTGCAAACAGCATGGATGGGCAGGGCCACATTAACCCGGTAGAGGTAAATAAAGACGAAATTACTGAGTTAAAACTGGAGGTTAATTACAAAGCTGCATATTAACTGCAGCAAACTGCTTTCGGCAGCCTGTATTGAAGCCAAGCACTATCCAGCATTTGGATTTCAAAGGGGCAGATGATACTATCGTAATAGTGATCATCTGCCCTTAATTTTTTCCTGACTCCTGAAAATATTTTTTTACCCTGTGCAACCTTTCTAAATTGAGTTGTATCTATTAAACAAAGAACCTCCTTAACCATGCGACTACGCATCTGGAAAAAAACAGAAGAGCAAGATCTGGTAAGCGGCTGCCGCCGGGGTGAGCACAAGGCCCAGCGCAGTGTTTACGAGAAAAATGCCCCGCAGATGCTGGCCGTTTGCATGCGGTACGTGCACGACCGCAGTGAGGCTGAAGGCGTAATGGTGAACGGTTTTTTAAAGGTATTTGACAAGATCGGGCAGTACAGTGGCGAGGGGAGCTTTGAGGGCTGGATCCGCCGCATCATGGTAAACGAATCGTTGCTGTATCTGCGTCAAAATAAAAATGCCCACATGATGGTAGAGGTGGAAGCAGCCAGCCGCGAGGTGCATACCGATGATGCATACCAGCAACTGGCAGTTGACGACCTGATGGCACTTGTGCGCAAATTACCTGAAGGCTATCGTACTGTATTTAACCTGTATGCCATTGAAGGCTACTCCCACAAGGAAATAGCCGAACAATTAAATATCACTGAAAATACATCAAAATCGCAGCTAAGCCGGGCACGCGGCCTGCTGCAACAGTACGTAGCTGCATTAGTGGAAGTAAAAAAAACTGAAGCCGTATAAATATGAAAGAGCATAAAATAGATCAACTGTTCAGGCAAAAGCTACAACAGCACAGCGTGGCCCCAACGCCCGCTGCCTGGGATAAAGTAGCCGCAGGCCTGAACCACCGACGCCGCAAACGCGGTGGCTATTTTGCAGCTGCAGCTGTGATGGCACTGCTTCTTTCTGCCGGCTGGTTCTGGCTTCAGCAGAATGGTGCTGCTGATTATGGGCAACAACCTTCAGTAGCAGTAACTGAACAAGCTGCACCGGGCAAACAACCTGATGCAGGCAGAGAAGCAACTGCTTTGAAGGAAACTGCTTCAGTGGCTGATAATTCCACCGAAGTTCCTGCAGCATTTGAAGGCGCTGCCATAGCAAACGTTGAGGCTGAAGCACCGGCTGCCAGTATACCTGGTACCGCTTCTAAAAAAATTGCTCCACAGCCAGCCATCTCAACCACAAGCCAGATAGCTGCTGAACAGGAGGATTCTGCTCAGCCTGCAGCAACCGCTTCAGCACAAACAGATGCAATACCTGAAACAGCCCTGGCACAAGCCTTACCGGAAGCGCCAGACAGCCAGACAGCCGGGTTGGAACTTCAGCCGGAACTGATAGCGATACCTGCTGCAGAACTGGCACTTGCCAAATCCGAGCAGGTGATTATTAAGTTCGAAGGTTCCGATTCCGCAACACCTGAAGACAAACCGGATAGTGCCCCTGAAAAGGTGCTGTCATTACTACAAAAAGTTAAGCATGGAGACATCGGTCTGGCTGACATCAGAAATGCCAAAGACAATATCTTCTCCGGCAGATTTAATAAGCCTTAAAAAATTAAATAATATGAAAACGATAATAGCCAGCCTGCTGGGTACACTTTTGTACCTGGCCACCTCCACCCTTGCCTTTGCTCAAACGGAACCAGTCCTGCAGGATACCCTGACGATACAGATTGGTGTAGATAAAAAAGTAATTATCCTGGTAAGGGATAAGCAAGCCCTGAAAAGCCTGCAACAGTACGACCTGAATAAAATGGTTCGTGACCTGAACGAGAAAGCAGACACTGTAAACCATAACCAGACCATCGTTATTACCGATCAGGACGGCACCCGCTACCGTATTGCTTATTCCATAGAAATCAACAAGGATGTGGAAGAAGCAGCGACTGAAGAAGAAGATGATGATGATGAAGACTTTAACATCAACTTCAATAACAAGTATAAAAGCAAAGAGCACAAAAATAAAAGCTACTCCCGTACCCGCAGTAGCTTTTTGATAGACCTCGGCGTAAACAATTACCTGGAAGACGGCAAATTTCCGCAGGAAGATGATGCCCAGTATGCCGTAAAACACTGGGGCTCCTGGTATGTAGGCTTAGGCCAGTCGTTTACCACCCAAATTGCAGGTCCTTTGGCTTTACAATGGGGCGCGGGTGTTAACTGGTACAATTTTAAATTTGAAGATCAGCGTACCAGGATAGACAAATCAAATCAGAGAATAGATTTTATACAGGAGCCCCGTAGTGAGGTTTATTCAGAAAAAAGCAAGCTTACTGCCTCATATGTTACCCTGCAGGCCGTACCTATGCTCGACTTTGGCTACCGCCGAAAAACCGAAGTAAGAGCAGATGGCAGCAGCCAGGTAAACCGCTGGCATACCAGCAAAGCTTTCAGAGTAGGTCTTGGAGGTTATGCAAGCTACCGCCTGGGCAGCTATACCAAGTATAAATTTGAGGTTGAACAAGATGAGAAAAAAGACCGCAACCGCGATAATTACTACCTGAACAACTGGCGCTATGGTGTAAGGGCTCAGGTAGGCTTTAAAGGCATAGATCTATTCGCACAATATGATCTTAATGATCTGTTTATCGAAAACCGTGGTCCTAAGCTGAATGCCTTTAGTTTCGGCATCATGCTCTAAAACATTACTCTATCTTCACACCTGGCGGATATCATTAGTTTGATATCCGCTTTTTTATGTCCGCTGTACCAGGGCTTCCTGCTCTTCTTTACTAAGGCGCATGCGCCTAACATACTGGTCAATAGTAGGCCGCAGCGATGCCACCAAAATAACCAGTAACGAAAACAGCGCGCCATAAAAAATTACCCCGGTAGCCCACATGGCGGCAACAGGCAAAAGCATTAAAGGTGCCAGCATAAAATACAACCTGCGCGATTCCTGTAAATAGACACTGAATTTATGCTCCAGGGTAGAAGGGCCGGTATAGGATTTAAGGCGGTTGTTGTAGCTGTAAACGGCCCAGCCCGTTCCGGCCAGCACTATTACCCAAACCAGAATATGCAGCCACAACAAATCTTCTCCCTGCAAATACGGATCATATGCAAGACTGGTAGTCTGAAGGTAAAGCACCAGAAACAGAATGAGGGGCAGTGAAATTACACCATAATAAAAAGTTTGCAATTGCTGTAATTGCCGACCCATAGGTGACTCCGGGTCCAGACGTATAATAGGCATAGGGTAAATAAAAAAACTTGGTTCTCTTTATGCATAGCGCACAAAGCGGGCAAAAGTTACCATTTAATGTGAACACCCAAAATAAAGCAGGTTTACGAGTAGTGCCAAACAAACCTGCTTTACTCCTCTTCCAGCTCCACCACCATCTCTATCTCTACAGATATATTGCCGGGCAGGGAGGCCATTCCAACGGCAGAGCGGGCATGTTTCCCTTTCTCACCAAAAACCTGGGTAAGCAGATCGGAACAGCCGTTGATTACTTTGGGCTGGTCGTAGAAATCCGGAGCGGAATTGACCATGCCGAGTACTTTTACTACCCGCTTTACCTTGCCAAGCTCGCCGGCGGTAGCATCATTTAGGGTAGCCAACAGGCAGATGGCAACATGTCTGGCTGCTTCATAACCCTGCTCAATAGTAAGATCCTGGCCAAGTTTGCCCCTGGCAATTGCTGCGGGTGCTCCACAGGGGCCATGGCCGGACAGGTAAAGCATGTTGCCACTGCGCACCCATTTTACGAAATTAGCAACCGGCTTTTCTGCTGCCGGAAGCTCAATACCTAATTCTTTCAGGCGGGTATTGGGATCTGATGATTGGCCATAGACCTGTGTGGAAATAACAACCATCAACAGAAACAGGAGGATTTGTAGCATCTGATTCAGGAGTTGGGTAAAAGACAGCGGAAATATAAACTAATTTTCACTTATGTTGCTTTTATACTCCCGCTGCAGCACCTGATCAAATAAAAAAGCGCCCCTTGTGAGGGCGCTTACACACATTCATAACATCTACTTCTATTAACATCTATTGGCTATTCTTTATAAACCTGCAGTATTCTGTAAAATTGTAAATTCAACTCTTCTGTTTATCTGCCGGTTTTCGTCTGTATCGTTCGCTAATTCTGGTCTGCTTTCCCCATAGCCCCTGGCGGTTACCCGGGCCGATTCTATAAACTGGCTGGTGATGTAGTCCCGAACGGCCTCAGCCCTGCCCTGCGACAGCCTTTCATTGTATTCGTCGCTGCCCTTATCATCTGTATGGCCGCCAATTTCTATGAAAAGGCCAGGATTTTGTTCCATCAGCTCCACCACCTTATCCAGTTCGGGGTATGATTCCGGCCGTAGAATAGTTTTATCGAAATCAAAGAAAATGTTATTCAAACGAACGGAAAGGCCTACCTCCAGCTTTTTCAGGTAGATGGTGCGGTACACACTCATATCTACCTTTGAGGGTTCTACTGAAAAGCTGTCGCTGCCGGCCAAATAGCCCTCTGCATTTACTGCCAGTTTAAAATCTCCCGGACCGGGTAGTTGTGAGGTAAATTCAAGATCGCTTCCCTCAGTTGTGGTGGCTCCAATTGCTTCAGGCCCCTGCAAAATGCGCACATTCGCTCCCTCTATGGCCTCTCCTGTTTTCAGGTCCACCACACGGCCGGCAAGCATCATTTTTACTTTTTTCTCTCTCACCCTGCGCAGGGTATGAATATCAAGGTGGCCACCATCGGCTGACATATAGGCCCTGGTGGTAAATACCAGCGTATCAGAGTTTCCTACTGAATAATAAGCATCAAAGCCACCTGTGTTGATTGGAGCGCCTATGTTCTCGGGCTTAGACCATTTCTGCCAGCTGTTGTCCAGCCTGGTAGTTTTGTAAATATCTGCATTGCCAAAGCCACCCGGACGGTTGCTGGCAAAGTACATTGTTTTGTTATCAGGTGCGATAAACGGACCAAACTCATCCTGGCGGGTGTTCAGACTTGCAATCGGCACTGGTTTTGTCCAGCTTTTACCCCCCGGGAAGCTTATATACAGATCGCTGTATTTACCTCCTTCAGTCTCGCTAAAATACAGGATAATGGCAGTTGCATCCAGGGCCAGAAAAGCTCCGTTAAAGCGGCCTTTGCACATTTTTTCAAAGCCATCGATCTTGAGTGGCTCTGGCTTTTGCCACTGGTCGCCTACGCGGCGGCAAAGTGAGAACCCAATGGCATCTTTACCGGCACCGCCCCTTACCAGCAGTGTATTACCATCCGGCGACACACTGAGCACCTGGTTAAATTTATTGGTGTTTAGGGGAGCCGGCATATGTTTTGCCTGCGACCAGAAGCCTTCTGCATCTACCTCTGAGTACCAGATATCCTGGGTGCCTTTGCCCCTGGTATTTTCAGGATGATCATTAACCGTAAAGTAGAGGGTTTTTCCATCGGGAGAAACCACAGGAGCCGAATCGTGGTACTGGGTATTTATCTTGCGGCTTAAGCTTACCAGTTCAAACTTTTCTTTTTCCGGAGCCTGTGCTGTGGCTGCTGTAACTGCGGCACAAGCAAAAAGCATCGCTAAACCTGTTCTCATACTTGCTTCTGGTTTGAAGAAAAAGTAAAAGTATTGAGCTACAGGGAGTATTACCCGGGCTTCTGCAACAAAAGCTTACGCAACAAATTATTCTATAAATATGACAATAGCGATTGTTAAATCAGTGTTAATGTAGCAATGACAGGGACAAATATAACTTTTACGCTGCTATCAGAGCATGTTCAGGGCCGGAGCACACAGCCAGGTCTGTAAACCTTACACAAAAAGTATATTCGCACCGTCAGTAAAGGGCTGCTAAAGTACCTGCAACACCAGCCCTTTCAGGTATTCACCCTCCGGATGATAGATACTGTAGGGGTGGTCGGCAGGCTGGCTTAGCTGGTGCAGCACCCTTACCTGGCGGTTGGCTTCTATGGCTGCAGCCATTACTGTATTCTGGAAAAGTAATTTATCTACCACACCCGAACAGCTGAATGTAAACAGGAGTCCGCCGGGGCGAATATGCCGGATGGCTTCGTAATTAAGCCTTTTATATCCCATAAGTGCATTGTGCCGCACATTCATGCGTTTAGCAAAAGCAGGCGGATCCAGGATGATGATGTCGTAATCAGCTCCTTTTTCCTTCAGGAACACAAAAGTATCCATGGCAAAAGACTGGTGCCGCTCTGCGCCTGAATTGAGGATAACATTTTCATCAGTCAGGGCTACTGCTTTGGCAGATACATCTACAGAATGAACCTCTGTGGCACCCGCCTCCAGGGCATATACTGAAAATCCGCCGGTATAGCAGAACGTATTCAGCACCCGCTTTCCTTTTGCATATTGCTCCAGAAGCGCTCTGTTCTCCCGCTGATCCAGAAAGAAGCCTGTTTTCTGGCCACCCGCCCAGTCAACTTTAAACCGGACGCTGTTTTCCATCACCACATCGTAGCCACTTCCCTCTCCAATCAGATAGCCATTCCCCTTATCTGCCAGTCCGGCAGGCAGGGTTTCTCCGCTTTTATCGTAAACAGCAGTGATCTGGCCACCACTTACGGCCACCACCGCTCCGGCAATTTGCTGCCGCTCGCGCCACATGCCTAAACTATGTGCCTGCAGTACGGCTGTGCTGCCGTATATATCTATAATAAGCCCTGGCAGGCCATCGCCTTCTGCAAATACAAGGCGGTAAGCGTTGGTTTCACTATTAACAACCAAGCCTAACTGTTTACGCAGCTCATAGGCCTGGCTAATCTTTTGCTGCCAGTAATCCTGATTGAAAGTGGCAGGGCCAAACTCCAGCAGGCGCACAGATATGTTTCCGGGCTGATAATGGCCCACCCCCAGGAGCTGATTTTGAGCGGAATAAACTTCAACAGGATCTCCTTCCTGCACGCCTTCTTCTACTTTTTTTACTGCTCCGGAAAAAACCCAGGGATGCCTGCGCAGCAGGGAATGCTCCTTGCCTTTGTTAAGCCATAACTTTTTCATGCTGCAAAGGTAGGAAAATTTACTGGCGCGGGCGAGGTTTAGGTTTGGAGGATAGGAGCAATCCCCGGCACCAGGGAAAACAAATTCCCTGGTGCCGGCTAAGCAGGAGCTGTTTGGGCTTAGCCAACAGATTATCTGTTAAAATTACCCGCCTATGCTTCTTGTAAAACAGGAGCGATTAAATACAGACAGAGCAATGCTAAAAGTTAAATATTTTTTTTAGTTCTGCTGCAGGAGCTTTTAGAAGCGGGTTAACACAAAAAGAGTAGTGAGCAGCACAAAGATCAGTTCACCAGCTACTACAACAGATTTCACAACGGAAGTACGTACGCTACCAGGATATCTCATAATCAGTCAGGAGTAATTTGCAATTGCTGTTAATACGTCCTGGCGGCAAAAGGTAAACGGCTTATCCGGTTTTTTTTAATTCAAGGTAGGGAATCCATTCTGCCATCATCAATCCGCTATGGTCTCTTAAAAAATGGAGGTAGGATGGCTTTTCGGGTTGCCTGCGTAGTTTCATCCCTGCCATTTCGGGTGTATAGTTCCCTTTGCGGGTATTGCAGCGCTTGCAGGCTGTTACAAGATTGGTCCAGTTAGACTTACCATTTCTGGAGCGTGGCACTACATGATCAAGGGTTAAATCTTTGGAAGAGCCACAGTACTGGCACTGAAAGCCATCGCGCCTGAACACATTTTGCCGCGAAAGCATTACCCCTTTATAGGGAACATTGATATAGCGGCCCAGGCGAATGACCGCGGGCATGGGAAAACTCTGGGTTACACTTCGAAGTACATTGCCATTAAGACCTGCCAGCATTTCGGCTTTTTGCAGGTAAACCAGTAGAAATGCGCGTTGCACCGTACACACGGTGATAGGACTAAAATCAAAATTGAGCACCAAAACCCGTCCTTTACGCATAAGCTACTCTTTTTAGGTGATTATTCTTCTTAAACGGCTCAACGAATGTGTATATTTTTTTTCCTGTTCGCTATAAATTCCTTTTTCATCCAGGCGGTCTATCCGCACCCGGCCCGAGGCATGAATGATTTTATTACCTGCCAGCACCATTCCCACATGGGTAATACGTCCCTGTTGATTATGAAAGAAAGCCAAATCTCCCTCCATAACCGCCCCCATCGTAGCCACTTCCTCTCCTGCAAGTGCCTGCTGGCTGGCATCGCGCTGCAGCTGGTAACCTCCCAGTTTAAACACCATTTGCATTAAGCCGGAACAGTCAATACCAAATGGCGACTTACCCCCCCACAAGTATGGAGTATCAATATACTGAAAAGCAAAATCTTTTAAAACATCAGCATTCTTAATCTTCCTGATCAAATGCGTCTTTCCTTCAAATTTTATCTTTTCATCTTCTCCAAACAGACTTTGTTGTTCAATCGGAAGGCTGCTGCCCATCACAATGTAGAGCAACTGGCCCGGCAAATGGAGCTTTCCACAAATTTCCAAACTAGCAATCGGCTGTCGTTGTTGTGCTTCCTGAAAAAAAGCTTCTGTTACCTTATGATGAAGTTTATTACCAATCCATCCTTTGTATCCATCTGCCTGGGATTCTATATACAGCCACTCCCGGTTAGAAGTATATTCCAACACGCAGTATAAATCACCAAAAAGAAGCTGAGTCACCATCTCACTGCTCTCGCGGGCTTCCCCGCGTACCGGCACGAGGCTCAGGCGGCAATATCCGTATTCTTCCATTGTAAAGGTTTCAGATTATCTATCAGTCTGGGGTATGTGTTTTTACAATATACCTGCAAACACTGCTGGTTAAAACTTCATCCGGCTTAGTTCACGCGCCATATCGCGTTCCTTAATGGAATCACGTTTATCGTGCAGTTTTTTACCGCGTGCCAGGGCAATTTCCAGTTTAGCAAGGCCCTTGTCGTTGATAAATAAGCGGGTGGGAATGATGGTAAGGCCTTTTTCTTCTACCTTTACCTTCAGCCTGCTGATTTCCTTTTTCTTCAGCAGCATTTTGCGTGGCCGCATGGGCTCGTGGTTATAGATGTTACCCTCCTCATAGGGAGAAATATGCAGGTTGTATACATACATTTCCTCTCGCTCAAAACCACAGTGGGCATCCTGCATATTAACTTTGCTCTGGCGTATTGACTTGATCTCTGTTCCCTGCAGGGAAATACCCGCTACAAATTTTTCCAGAAATTCGTATTCAAATCCTGCCCGTTTGTTCTTTATATTTACCGTTTTTGCAAAACGGGAGTCTTTTTCTTTTGCCATAACTATCAGGCCTTATCTTCTAAACGTTTAAAAATTTTTTCAAGCGCAGTACGCTTCAGTACTTTCTGGCCGGTTCTGCCAGTAGCCACTACACGATCTCCTACTTTTACCTCTATGCTGCACAGTAGTTCATTTTGCAGGAGCTGGTCAACCGTAGCTTCAATGTTTAACAACTCGCCCACAAGGGCAGGGGTTTTATGCTGAATTTCCAGCAGGGTTCCAATGCCCTCCTCTTCCTCCTCCCGCATCTCCAGCACAAAAAGCCTGGAGGCCCATTCCATTTCACGACCCAGCGCAAAGGTAGAACAAACCGGGTGTACCTGCACTCCTGTAAAAGCAGCTACATCTTCCGGTTCTACCCTCTTCTGCCAGATTTTTTTATCTCCGGGTTTAAAGATTGATTTCATATGGGTATGAGGTATCGAGTATCAGGTTTTAGGTAGTAACATAGAAGCCATTGCTTTCGCTATGATTGCAAAAATTTAGAAACCTGTACCACCACAAGCGCCTCACCTCATACCCCTACCCCTTAGAACTTCATCCTCGGCATCGGGCTAACATCCTGCGGGCAAAATTCGCCGGCTGCATACTTATAATGGGCAGCCATGGCAATCATGGCGGCATTATCGGTACAATAAGCCAAAGCCGGTATGTATACCTGCCATTTTCTTTTCCCGGCCTCCTGCTGCAGTGCTGCCCTTAGCCCACTGTTAGCCGATACACCTCCCGCTATAGCAATATGCGAAATGTTGGTTTCCCGAGCAGCTTTTCTTAGCTTTTGCAGCAACATTTCTATCAAGGTATGCTGAATACTGGCACTGATATCGGCCAGGTTTTTCTGTATAAACTCCGGATCCTGCTTCTGCTTATCCTGCAGGAAATACAGCACAGCAGTTTTAATACCGCTGAAGGAGAAATTCAGTCCCGGCACTTCGGAAATGGGAAAAGGATAAGCCTTTGGATTACCCTCCTTTGCCCACTTATCCAGCAGCGGACCACCCGGGTAAGGCAGACCCATAATTTTTGCAGTTTTATCAAAGGCCTCTCCCACCGCATCATCTATGGTTTCGCCAATTATTTCCATTTTCAGATAATCATGCACCAGCACCAGCTGCGTATGACCCCCGCTTACAGTGAGGCAGAGAAAAGGAAATGGCGGTTTTGGATCATCAATAAAATGGGCCAGAATATGCGCCTGCATATGGTTAACATCTATTAGCGGAACATTGAGGGCCAGCGCCAGCGACTTTGCAAATGAGGCTCCCACCAGTAATGCACCTAATAAACCGGGTCCCCGGGTAAAGGCCACTGCTTGCAGCTCTTTTTTTGTTATATTTGCCTCCTGCAATGCCTTGTGCACCACCGGCACAATGTGCTGCTGATGCGCCCTTGAGGCCAGCTCCGGTACTACGCCCCCCCACTGGTGGTGTACCTGCTGGGTAGCCACAATATTGGCAAGTATTTTGCTGTTTTGTATAACGGCGGCCGAGGTTTCGTCGCAGGAAGATTCAATAGCTAAGATTGTACACATTTGGCGATAGATAACGAAAAAGTATCGCAAGATAAGAAAAACCGCTTTGGCAAGGTAGTCCTGGTGGTGGTAAGCCTTTGGGTAGTGCTGATAGGTGGGCTTGTGCTTGCCCTTCAGTTCCCTTATGTGCAGACCCGTGCCGTGCAGTACCTCACCGGCTGGCTTAGCGAAAAAACCGGCTACCCCGTCCAGATTGGGCGGGTGGCTATCTCCTGGCTCGACGAGCTGCAGCTGGATGATGTGCGTGTGTGGGATGATCAAGACAGCCTGATGATCGGCATCGATCAGCTGCAGGTAGATTTTAACATGATCAGCCTCCTGCAGTCTCCTACTCCGCGCGTAGATGGTGTAAAGCTTATGCGTCCCTACGTGCAGCTAATCAAAAACGGGCCGGATTCCGGCATGAACATCAACCGCTTTATCAGAAACATACAGGACCTGCTGCCTGCCAAAAAAAATAAAACCAGTAAAAATATTCCCTTTGTTATAGAAGATGTACAAATCGTAGACGGACGCTTTGCTTTCATTGACCCGCATAAAGATACACTTCGCGAAACCTTCGACTATAACCATTTTCACCTTCGTAACATCAATGCCTCCACCGGCGATTTTACCATTCTGGGTGATACCATCCGCAGCGATATAAGTTTTTTAACAGCCTTTGCTCCCTACTATAATTTTAATATAGATACGCTCACAACAGACTTTATCTATTCCAATACCGGTATACTGTTCGATAAGCTGCATTTACGGGCCGGTAACTCTACTCTGAATGATAGTGTGGTATTCCGCTACCGCGATCAGGAAACCCTTGAGTATTTTCAGGATAGTGTACATATTTATGCCCGGCTCCGAAACAGCGTGTTGGACAAGCAGGAGCTGGCTATATTTATACCAGCCCTGGAAACCTATGGCGATACCTACCGGATCAGCGGCGACATGGAGGGGCACATCAGCCAGTTTGATGTAAACCAGCTGGATTTGCGTTTTGGCGAGAACAGCAGGCTCAAGGGCTTTATAAGCCTGGATGGCCTGCCCAACATTATGGAAACCTTTATAGAGCTTGATCTCGCCAACTCCTACTTACACCCCAATGACCTGAGGCCTTACATTGATGATGTTGTCTATGAAAACATGCTGCGGCTGGGCAATATGCAGTTCAGCTGCCAATTCCTGGGCTTCCCCAGCGACTTTGTAGCTAACGGCACTTTTAATACCTGGCTGGGGCTGATCCGCTCCGACATTAACCTGAAGCTGCATGAAGAAATGGTAAGATCTACCTACAGCGGAAATCTCTCGCTTTCGGATTTTCAGCTGGGCCGCTTTTTTGAACGAACAGATCTTTTCGGCACTGTTACCGGGCAGGGCAGCATTGAGGGTCAGGGTCTTTCGCTTGAAACAGCCGATCTAAGGCTCAATGCCAACATCCAGCACATGGTCATCAATGGCTATCCTTATAAGAACATCAAAACAGACGGCCATCTGGCCAAGAGTTTTTTCGAAGGCAAGCTTTCAGTATCAGACCCAAACCTGCGCCTGGCTGGAGAAGGCTCTGTTGATCTGCGCCAGGGGCAAAACAGGATACGGGTTACTGCACAGCTTGATACGGCCAGGTTCCGCGAGCTTAATATATTAACAGATTCATTAACCGTTAGCACCAGCCTTGCACTTGATATACAGGGACTGGAGCTGGATGATATTACCGGAAGTGCCCTCTTTCAGAACTTGTATGTTAACTACAACGGCAGAGAACTGGTGCTGGACAGCCTGCAGCTGAATAGCCGCCAGGAAGCACAGCTGCGCAACCTTAGCATGCAAACCGATCTGGTAAACCTCAATGTACAGGGCGATTTTGCCTATAGCCAGGTAGCTGCCAACCTGGAAAGACTTTATACCGAATATATGCTGAATTTCCGCAACAGGGAAGATGATATACGTGCATATTACAGCAGTAAAGAGGATCTGGCAACCTACGAGAAATACAACCTTAATTTCGACCTGCTGCTAAAAGATGCCAACCCTCTGCTGCGCTTGCTGGAGCCCGGCATTTATGTTTCTGAAAATACCCGGGTGGAGGGTCGTTTAACAGGGGGCTATACCTCTATTCTGTCGGCCAATACCTTTATCGATACCCTGTTGTGGAATGAAAACAGGCTCTATGGTCTGGAGGCAGAATTAACCTCCTCTAAGGTGGCCGATAGTACCGAAGTACTGGCCATGGCCTTTCTTAGCTCGCCCAGGCAACAGTTTTCAGGTGTAAGCGCAACCAGAAACCTGGTGACAGAAGCTATCTGGAACGAAGACCGCATTGAGTTTACCGGCAGCATTGCCCAGGCAGAGGGAGATAATTATGCAGCCCTTAATGCCGATCTGTTCTTTTTACCAAACGAAACCCATATCCGGTTAAGGAATACAGAAACCAAACTACTGGACAATATCTGGAGAGTTGCCGGCGATAACCTGGTGATGTTACGGGGCGATGTGGTGGAAGTACAGGGCCTGGAAATATTCCATAAGGATCAGTACATCAAGGCAGACGGCATACTCTCCCCTGCTCCGGAAGATACCCTGATGGTGAGTGTGCATGATGTACAGCTGGCAAACCTTAACCCCATTCTGGACCAGAAACTGCATGGCCTGGTAAATGGAAAACTTCAGCTGCGCCAGGTGCTGGGCAAGCCTGTTTTTAAGGGCGAGCTGGGCATCGACAGCCTCACCGTGAATGAATTTCTGGCAGGAGACTTTTTGCTGCAGGCCGATTGGGGCAGTGTGGAAGAAAGATTATTTGTTAACATTCTGGGCAACCGGGAGGGGCAGCAGATCCTTACCGCCAAGGGCTACTACAATCCTCTTGCCACAGATAACATGCTTAATCTCGAGGCAGAGTTCAAGAGTGCACCCCTCAACCTGCTGGAGCCCTTCTTTGGCGAAATATTCTCGCAATTTAAAGGCACCACCAGCGGTAAAATACTGGTGCTGGGCACCCCCTCTTACCCTATCCTGAAGGGGAGCGGTAAGGTAAAGGGGGGCAGCGTACGCATTAATTACCTCAACACCGCTTATAATTTTGAAGGAAATATTCTATTCTCTGAAAACGAGATAGGTTTTCGCAATCTGCAGTTATACGATTCAGATGGAAACCCCGCCTGGCTAAGCGGAGGTGTTTTCCACGATGGATTTACCAATTTTGTTATAGACCTGAAGGCAAGGCTGCAGTCTACCAAAGTACTGAACACTACCTTTGCCGACAATGAGCTGTTTTATGGTACTGCCTATGCCACCGGCGATGTAGAAGTATTAGGCCCTGCCAACAACTTGTTTATCTCGGCCAGCGCCCGTTCCGATAAAGGCACCAAGATCTTTATCCCGATTGATTTTAAAAATGACGCAGGTGCCCAGAGCTACATCAACTTTGTAAGTAACAAAGCCGACAGCACCCTTTTTACAGCAGCCGGGCGGCAAAAAGTCAACACCACCGGAATTAATCTTGACTTTGATCTGGATATTACCCCGGATGCTTATATAGAAATTATTTTTGACCTCCGTGCCGGTGATATTATCCGTGGCAGGGGCAATGGCAAACTGGAGCTGGATATTGATACCGAAGGTGATTTTACGATGTTCGGCTCATACGAAATTGAGCAGGGAGCCTACAATTTTACGCTCTTCAATGTGATCACTAAAGAATTTGTCATTGAACCTGGCAGCAGCATCCGCTGGGACGGAGATCCCTATGCCGGTTTACTGGATATACAAGCCAGTTACCAGCAAATGGCTTCTCTAAGAAGCGTATTACCTATCGATGAAAGAGACAAAGCTTCTGCCCAAAGGCCTTATCCTGTAGAGCTACAAATGGATCTGAAAGGAGACCTGATGGCCCCGGATATTCATTTTGATATAGAAGTGCAGGAGTATTCTGCAGAGATCAGTAATGGGGTTAATGGATTTTTAAGCAGGCTGCAGACGGATGAACAACTCCTGAACCGGCAGGTATTCAACCTGCTGGTACTTCGGCAGTTTGCACCCGTTGATTATGGCAACAGCTTTAATGCCGCTACCTTTGGATCACAAACCGCCATCAGCAGTATCAGCGAGTTGCTGGCCAATCAGTTTACTGCCCTTGCCAATCAGCTGGATGAAAATCTGCAGATCGATGTAAATTTTAATGTAAATTTTGACAACCAGTTTCAGCAGGACGCCCTGAACACCTTTCAGCTGCGCCTTAGCTATACCTTCCTGAATGGCCGCTTACGTGTTACCCGCGATGGCAGCATTACCAGCAGCAGCAGCGTGAATACAAATAATACCAACAATGTAGTTGGCGACTGGACGGTGGATTACCTGCTCACCCCTAATGGCCAGTACAGGGTTAAAATATTTAACAGGGCTAACTTTAACAGCCTTACTGCCAATTATCAGTTTTCTAATTACACCCAGGGCTTTAGTATTTTCCAGACCAAAAGTTTCGACAATTTTAAAGAACTGTTTCAGAAACAAAAGCCTGAACAGGTACCGGCGCTGCCACTACCCGATAGCATGCCCCCAGAGCTTATTCTGATGGATGAAGATAAACGGCAGGAGCCCATTCAGGAAAACTAAGCTTTATACACCAATCATACATATTCATTTCTGCGGATGAGGTTAACTATACTGCCCCTCTTTCTTGTATTATTGCCTGTACTGGCTTCTGCGCAACGCTACTACCCCACCGGGCTTCAGGCCAGAGAGATCATTGGGCTAAGCTTTGGAACCACCTCTTTTTATGGAGATATAGAGGGCGCTGCTCCCCTGCCTGGAAACAATCCGCACTTTGGTATCAGCTATGAGAACATAGTGCTACCCCGCCTGGGAGTTAGGGTAAGTGGCACCTGGTATAAACTTAGTGCGGCAGATGCCGATTCTGAAAGCCCTGTGCTGCAGGCCAGGAACCTCTCCTTTACCTCCTCCAATATAGCCCTTAGCATGATGGCAACCGGCTACCTGCTGCCCAACAACACTGCAGCCTATCTTAACCGCAAACAGTTTAATGCTTATGGCATGCTGGGGGTTGGCCTTACATCGGTTAATCCAAAAGCAGTATACGGAGGCGAAAAGTGGGACCTGCGCAGCATGGAAACAGAAGGGGTTCGGTATAGCAGAATAGCTTTGGTGATTCCTTTTGGGGGTGGCATTCAGTGCAGGGTGGCTCCCCAGCTTGATCTGGCACTGGAGGCCACCTATCATTATACTTTTACGGATTATCTGGATGACTGCAGCACCGTATACCGTGATCCCGATTCATTCTCTGATCCGATTGCTGCAGGTTTAGCGGACCGCAGGCCGGAAATTGGCCTGGAAAAACTACCCGGAGGTACCGTAAAAGGGAACCCCGACGTAAAGGACAGCTATGCAATGATTAGTTTACGTCTACAGTATTACCTGCTGCGCTACCAGTTCAGGGGCCGGGAAATCAAAAAACTTTACCAGTAATGCCTGCTGATTTAGCAGCATACAAGACATTAAATTACCATTTCTTCAGATGCAAGATAGGATGATGCAGTTTCAGTGGATTGAGTCTGGCTGGCATGCTGTGGTTTGCTGCCAAAGTTGATCTTTTGTCCGCCTGTAACCGAAACTGCCGTACTGATCAGGATACCAATATCCAGCCTGAAACTGATGTTATTCACGTACTGCTGGTCATAGTACATCTTCAGGTACCAGCCTATCTCATTACGCCCCTTTACCTGGGCAAGTCCTGTTAGGCCGGGTTTAACCAGGTGCCTGCGAGACTCCTGCGGGGTATAAAGCGGGAGGTACTCCATCAGCAGCGGTCTTGGGCCTATCCAGCTCATATCGCCTTTCAGGATATTAAAAAGCTGCGGCAGCTCGTCTAATGAATAATCACGGAGAAATTTACCCCAGCCAGTCTGGCGCTCTCCATCAGTAAGGGCTATGCCATTTCGCTCCTCCTGCGGCTGCAGGGTCGAAAACTTATAAAAGGTAAATGGCTGGCCTTTATAACCTGGCCGCAGGTGGCTGTAAAAAACCTGCTGCCTGAATACAAAAGCAGAAATAAAGGCAATCAGCAACACTGCCGGTAATGCCAGCGGCAATACCAGAAAACAGAGCAGCAAATCAAATAAGCGTTTTCCGTGCGGATAGTACCTCATATCATCCCCCTAACAGCCATAAAGGCTGCAAGGTTCATTGCATTTATAGGGGCAATATACAAAAAAAGCTGCCCATGTATGAGCAGCTCTTAAGTTTATAGCGATGCTAAGAAAGCAGTGCAGTGACAGCGATACTATATATATGCTATAGATACCAGGTATACCACAAGCTGCTTAGTTATTTACAATTCAGGATCAGCCAATTCAGCATAGCTGTCTCCAGAACATCAGAGGCTTTGGTACGCAAGTCCGTTTACCTTGCCCCGCATAATGCCTTTTACATCGTAAAGCAGGCCGCCCTCAATCAGCAGATCCTTTATGTACTCCATTCCTTTGGTTTCGTACTCCCGGTGGTTAACGGCCAGTACAATGGCATCATATTTACCTGTAGGTTTATCTACAAGGCCGAAACCATACTCATGCTGCAGCTCCTCACTATCAGCGTGCGGATCTGCCACATCAACATTCACCAGGTAGCTGGACAGCTCATTGATTACATCTGCCACCTTGCTATTGCGTATGTCGCTTACATTTTCCTTGAATGTTGCCCCTAATACCAGCACACGGCTTTGCTTCAGCGACTTGTCCATGCGGATAATATGCTGCACAACACTTTTTGCAATCAGACCGCCCATGCCATCATTAATGGTGCGGCCCGAAAGGATCACCTTGCTGTGATAGCCCAGCTCGCTCGACTTGTGTGTGAGATAGTAAGGATCCACACCTATGCAGTGCCCTCCTACCAGACCCGGCCTGAAGGGCAGGAAATTCCATTTTGTGCCGGCTGCATCCAGTACCTCAAAGGTATTGATGCTCATTTTATTGAAAATGATCGACAGCTCATTCATGAGCGCAATGTTAACATCACGCTGTGTATTTTCTATAATTTTTGCAGCCTCGGCCACCTTGATGCTGGATGCACGGTGTACACCAGCCGTGATGATAGAAGCATACACCTCTTCCACCACCTGGGCTGACTCCTCATCGCAGCCGGAAACTACCTTGACGATTTTGGTGAGCGTATGCTCCTTATCGCCAGGGTTAATGCGCTCCGGAGAGTAACCCACTTTAAAATCATCACAAAACTTTAAACCAGAGTGCTGTTCCAGCACCGGTACGCAATCTTCCTCTGTGCAGCCCGGATACACGGTAGATTCAAACACTACATAATCTCCCTTTTTCAGCACTTTGCCTACGGTGTTGCAGGCACTGATGAGCGGACGCAGATCCGGCGTTTTATGTTCATCAATTGGGGTGGGCACCGCCACTACATAAAACTTGGCATCTCTGATCTCTTCCAGATCTGCCGTAAAGTAAATATCTGTACCCTCAAACTCCTCTGCAGATAGCTCCTTGCTGGGATCCAAGCCCCTGCGCATCAGGTCAACCCGCTTTTGGTTGATATCGAAGCCAATAACAGAAAATTTTCTGGCAAATTCCAGCGCAATAGGCAAGCCAACGTAGCCAAGACCCACTACACATATTTTAGTTTTTTTGTGCTGCAGGTCATCAAAGAATGTAGTCATAATAATAGATGGAGTTTCGGGGAACAAATTTAGAAATTTTTAGGATCTTTTGATAATTGCCAGATACTTAATAACATCTGCAGAAAATCTTCCATCTGGTGGAGTGGAATCATGTTAGGTCCATCGCTTAAGGCTTTCTCGGGCATGGGGTGTGTTTCTATAAAGAAGCCATCTACCCCTGCAGCGGCTGCTGCACGTGCCAGGTAAGAGGCAAACTGCCGCTGGCCTCCACTGCTGCCGCCCATGCCGCCTGGTTGCTGCACACTATGGGTTACATCAAAGATCACCGGTGCATACTGGCGCATCACGGGCAGGGCACGCATGTCTACCACCAGGTTGTGGTAGCCAAAAGTAGTACCACGTTCGCAGAGCAGAACATTCTGATTGCCTGTTTCCTTTACCTTATCAACCGCATACTTCATATCTTCTGGCGCCATAAACTGGCCTTTCTTTATATTGATGGCTTTGCCACTCTCTCCTGCTGCCAGCAGCAGATCCGTCTGGCGACACAGAAAAGCAGGAATCTGCAGCACATCTACCACTTCGGCAACTTCGGGTATTTGTACTGATTCGTGTACATCAGTGATCACAGGCACGCCCACTTCTTTGCGAATACGCGCCAGCGTCTGCAGGGCATTGTCAAAACCCACACCCCGAAAGGAAGCGGCTGAGGTACGGTTGGCTTTATCAAAAGAGGCCTTGAATACATAGGCAATGTTTAACCTGCTGCAAATCTCCGCCATGGTGGTAGCCACCTCCAGGCACAGATCATAGCTTTCTACGGCACAGGGGCCCGAGAGCAGCACCAGGCGATCGCGGCCGGTCTCCACCCCATCGGCAAGTTTTACGGGAGTACTGTATATTTTCAAACCTTTACTGGATTACACGTTTTTACTACTTTTTTCCCTATCGAACTGCAGATATTGCTCGATGGCTTCTTCAAAAATACCTTTGGCCGCCATTACCAGATCACCAACCTCGCGAAAAACACCGCCGCCCCCGATACTGTAAGTCACCAGGTGGGCATGTGCCCGCACATACGGTTTGGCATCTGCGGGGCATACCGCAAGGCCGCATTGCTCCAGGATGGGAATATCAATGATGTCGTCGCCCATAAAAGCCACTTCTTCATCTTTGAAACCATGTTCCTCCAGAATGGCTCTGTACTGGCTTACCTTATCCTTGATACCGTGGTAATGTACATCAAAGTCAAGCTCTGTCATGCGGTTCTTCACCACTTGTGAAGAACGGCCGGTAATAGCGCCTGTAAAAATGCCGGCCCACTTGAGCAGTTTCATGATCTGGCCGTCTTTTACATTGAAGATCTTGTATTCATTGCCGCTGTTGTCGTAAATAATGCTGCCCGCCGTTAGCACACCATCCACATCGGTGATGATGGCTTTGATACGGCCCGCACGCGCTATTACATCTTTGGGATAAGCCTGAAGAAGTGTCTGCATTAGATCAGTTGTTAGGTTAAAACTACACTTATTTTCGCAGAAGTTTCCACTTAATGGAATACAGATCGAGCCTGCGCTGCTGCAGGTTTCGCACACTGCCCTGGGTACGAAGCTTCTTGAGCAGGTCGAGGTCAAGGTCTACGATCAGTGTGGTTTCGGTATTAGGGGTTGCTTCGGCCACAACAGCATCGTGCGGAAACGAAAAGTCTGAGGGTGAAAACACTGCCGACTGCGAGTACTGAATGTCCATATTCTCTACCCTTGGCAGGTTTCCCACACTACCGGTAATGGCTACATAGCACTCATTTTCGATGGCACGTGCCTGTGCACAGCGACGCACCCGCAAATAAGCATTTTTGGTATCAGTCCAGTAAGGCACAAAGAGGATGTCCATGTTTTGCTCGGCCAGGATACGGCTCAGCTCAGGGAATTCCACATCATAGCAGATCAGGATACCAATGCGGCCGGCGTCTGTTTCAAACACACTAAGCTGATCGCCACCCTGCATCCCCCAGAAGCTAAACTCATCGGGTGTAATGTGCAGCTTGTACTGCATATCCATGGTACCATCGCGGCGGGCCAGGTAAGATACGTTGTAAAGCTCACCATCGCTATACATGGGCATGGAGCCGCAAATAATGTTGATGTTGTAGCTTACCGCCATGTTGAGCATTTCGTCGCGGATACGCTCTGTAAAATCAGAGAGCAAACGAACAGCATCCGGTGCATTCACCTCATTGAACAGCGCCATCAGCGGCGCATTGAAGAATTCCGGGAACATCACGAAGTCGGCATTGTAGCTACTAACCGTATCCACAAAGAACTCTACCTGCTGCAGCATATCTTCTACGGAGCGCACACGGCGCATCTGCCACTGCACCAGGCCAGCCCGCACCAGCGATTTACGGCGGCCAAAGGCTTTTTCTTCTTCCTCGTAATAAACATTGATCCACTCCAGCAGCGTTGCATAGGCCTTGCTGGCCTTATCATCGGGCATGTAGCGGGTCATGACCTTACGCACGTGAAATTCGTTGGCCAGCTGAAAGCTTAACACCGGGTCGTAAATTTCCTTTTTGCGTACTTTCTCGATGTACTGCTTCGGGGTTAGCTTTTTATGATAATTGGCATAACCTGGTATACGCCCACCGGCAATGATGGCACGCAGGTTCAGGTTTTCGCAAAGCTCCTTGCGCGCATCGTAAAGGCGGCGGCCCAGGCGCATACCCCTGTAATCAGGGTGCACAAATACATCGGTGCCGTAGAGCGTATCGCCCTCAGAATCATGGGTATCAAACTTGCCGTAGTTGGTAATCTGGTCGTAGGTATGTTGATCGCCAAAATTTGAATAATCTACAATAATGGAAAGGGCAGCAGCTACCAGCTTACCCCGGTCCTCAATACAGATCTGGCCTTCGCGAAAAACCTTCAGCAGGTTAGTAAGTTCTTTTTTGGTCCAGGCGCCACCTACTTTGGCGTAGACCATGTTCATTATTTCCTTTATATCGTCGTAGTCCGACAGTTTTATCGTTCTTAACTTTAATCTATGTTCTAATTCCTGATTATTCTCTACCATTCGTATGGATATTATAAATTTTAGCTGATGGCGTTGCAAAAGTACGCAGCCTTTATCGTAACTAAAATGGATTCAGTCTTTTCTAATATACAATGCCTGAACTACTGCATTTTGTTTTTACTTCAGCTATCTTAACTTTAAGCATGCTAACTAAAAAAAATTGTTAGTTGCTTTACACAACTGCCTATGAAGCTCCTGCTCACTTTTATAAGTACGGTACTTTTAGTTTTAGCACTGGATAACCGCCTGGGACAACTTCCTCCTTTGGGTCGTTTCCTAGATCCTATAAACGGGTTTTATCAAAATGCGGTTTCTCCTGCCACCACTGCCGATTCTGCCAGTTTCGATTTTGCACTGCTGCAGCAAAAAGCCAGGGTTCATTTCGATGAGTTCATGATTCCCCACATAGAAGCTGCCACAGCCCATGATCTGTACTTTTTACAGGGCTATGTTACCGCCAGGCACAGACTATGGCAAATGGAGATCCAAACCCATTTTGCAGCAGGCAGACTTACTGAAATAATGGGTGAAAACATGCTGCAAACCGACCGCCTTACCCGCCGCAAAGGTTTGCCCTCAGGTGCTAATGCTGCACTGGCAGCCATGATGCAAGATCCAGCCTCGGCCGAAGCCGTTCAAGCCTATGCCGGGGGTGTTAACGCATATATTGCCAGCCTGAAGTACCGTAATCTGCCTTTTGAGTACAAGCTACTGGATTACACCCCAGAGGAATGGACACCGCTAAAATCTGCACTCCTGCTGATGTACATGGCGGAAGACCTCTCTGGTTACGAGGTAGACCTTGAGAATACAAACCTGCTGCAGCTCCTGGGTCAGGAAAACTTTAATTTGCTGTATCCCGACCAGCTTCCGGGTAGCGACCCCGTTATCCCTGCCGGTACTCCCTGGAATTTCAGGGCAGAGAATTTAAAAACACCGCCTGTAAATTACCCGGAACATTATATAAGCGATACACTGCCAAAGCCAAACCCTGCAAATGGTAGTAACAACTGGGCCGTAAGCGGCAGCAAAACCAGGAGTGGCAATCCTATTTTATGCAACGATCCGCACCTTTCGCTCAACCTGCCTTCCATCTGGTATTCTGTTCAGCTAAAGAGCCCCGAACAGAATGTGTATGGCGTGACCCTACCCGGTGCTCCCGGCATTATTATAGGCTTTAACGACAGTATTGCCTGGGGTGTAACCAATGCTGCCAGAGATGTGCGGGATTGGTACCGCATTCAGTTCAGAAATGAGAATCGCGCGGAGTACAGCTATGACGGCGGGTGGAGAAAAGCAGAGAAAAAGGTAGAGAAATTTATTTTGCGCAAAGGCTGGTTCTGGGAATCGAAAGACCCCTTTATGGATACCATTGTATACACCCATCACGGCCCTGTGGTATACGACGAAAACTTTCCACAAAAAGAGGGAGCGCAAAGCTTTGCCATGCGGTGGGTAGCACATGAGCCAGGTAACAGCCTGAAGGCATTCCTGTTGCTGAACAAGGCCCGGAATCTGGAGGATTATGTAGAAGCACTCAACCATTACAAATCTCCCGGACAGAATTTTGTATTTGCCTCCGCCAGTGGCAACATTGCCATGAAAGTGCAAGGAAATTACCCCGCAAAATGGCAGCACCAGGGCCGTTTCCTGATGGAGGGTAACAGGTCTGAATACGAATGGCAGGGCTACATTCCTGCAGAACAAAATGCCTTTGTAGTGAACCCCGAAAGAGGCTTTGTAAGCTCTGCCAACCAGATACCTGTAGACAGCACCTACCCCTACTATGTATATGACCAGAGCTACGAACATTACCGGAATCGGCGCATCAATAAGGTACTGCAGGAGCTGGACAGCATAACGGTAAACGATATGATGCGGCTGCAAAATGATAATTACCACCTCAGGGCTGCCGAAACCCTGCCCTGGATGCTGAATAAGCTGAACACAAACTTATTGAAACCAGATGAACGCCAGGTGCTGAAGCAGCTGCAGGAGTGGGATTACCAGGCTACAGCAGCACAAACAGCTCCCAGCGTCTATCATCTCTGGTGGAATAAACTGCGTGACCTTACTTTTGATGAACTTGATTCGCTGGATATTCCCATTATTAAACCCTCTGATGCAGCCACTGCCTATTTCCTGATGAACCACCCCGATCATCCGCTCATAGACATTGCCCGTACTTCGGAAAAAGAGAACCTTCGTAACCTGCTCCTCCTCTCCTACCGGGAAATGGTGAAGGAACTGCAGGAGTGGGAACAGACAGAGGGTAAAACCGCCAGCTGGGGCAACTACAAGAACAGCAGCGTACGCCACCTTACCGGCCAGGAAGCGCTAAGCCATGTGGGGATGCAGATTAACGGCGGCAGGGGTATTGTAAATGCAAACAGTGGCCGCCATGGTGCCTCCTGGCGTATGGTAGTTGAGTTGGGCAATCCGGTACAGGCCTGGGGGGTGTATCCGGGAGGCCAGTCTGGCAACCCCGGCAGCCCCCACTACGATGATCTGCTGGAAACCTGGCGGCAGGGCGAATACAACAGGTTATATTTTATAACGCCTGCCACACCTTTCAGGGACAAAATTATGTTTACTCACACCTTTTTACCAGCCGCAAAAGAAAGATGAAAATAGTGCTTAAAATAACAATGATTGCTTTTCTAAGCTTTTTGGCAGAGCAGGTGTTTCCCTGGTGGTCTGCACTGGTTTGTGCTGCTATTATCTCGGCACTCATTCCTACCACCAGCTTAAGAGCCTTTCTGAGCGGATTTACAGCCATTGGTCTGTTGTGGCTTGTATGTGCGCTGCTCTTCAGTCTGCAGAATGACTTTGTGCTTAGTAATCGTGTAGCAAACTTATTCGGAGTAAACAGTTCCACATTCATCATTCTGCTAACTAGCCTGATAGGAGGCATAGCAGGAGGCATGGGAGCCCTGTGTGGTAACCAGCTGCGAAAAACAGTAAAATATAAAGCTCCCTACAGAAGCCGCCATGCAGATTTCTAGCCTGCTTTTGTGACCTGCTCTACCGCTTTTGCTGCTCTGGACGGATCAGCACACCAACGGCTTCAAAAGTATAAGCAGTATCAGGCTGTTGTATGGCGGCAATTTCTGCAGCCGTCTTCCCGGCATCTTCTGCATAGTGGCGCTGTTCATCCACACTGCTAACACTTCTTTTCAGCACACCTTCCATCACCACCTGCTCCCCCTTAAGGTCTTTTGGAACAAAGAAACCATAGTCCTTGAAGGTTACCCGCATACTTTCTCCGGTGCCCAGGTCTACCGTCATCCAGCAACCTTTTTTAGTACAACTGCTTAGGGCTGTTCCTGTAAGGGTAAGGTATACAGAATCATGCTGCTGCAAAAGGGCCGGCACGTGGTGGGCTGGCTTTGCCTGCTCTGCAGTAATTTCCTGTCCATAGCTGGCAGCAGGAAGCTTTTCCGCTGATGCATTTGGTTCAGCACCCGTTTGCTCTGAAGCGGGGGTTTGGCAGGCTGATAATGCCAGCAGCAGCGCAAAGCTTAAAAAAGTATGTTTCATAGGGCTAGTATAACAGCTGGAGGTGTAATTATCAAGAGATCCCGTCCATTTGATAATGAACAGCAGCGGTATTAAGATCAGGCTGCCTGCAGGCTAAGGCCCTCTATTACAGCGGTAGCCTGCTGCGCAACAGCTTGTTTACGAAAAGTTAAAATGGCCTGGTCAGATGGAGCAGCACCCAGAACTTCCTGCAGATTATCCAGCGCAGCTTCCAGCGAATACAGCTCCAGCAATCGTAAACTGCTTCTGTGTTTGTGCCGCACCTGGTCCAGATAATTTGCATTATCCAGCAGGCCCAGCTCCAGGTCTGACAGCAATTCTCTGCAGCTCTTTGTATAAAGCGCTATTAACTGCTGCCGGAAAACGGGATCTTTTCCGCTAATAACATCCAGCCGGATCTCCAGCCTGTTATTTTGCTGAGCCTGCAGCTGATGATAGGACTCGGCTCCGGGTTGTACCGAAATGTGCAGTTGCAGCAGGCCTCTTAACTGCTCGGGCATGTAGGGTACCTGCAGGCTATCTGTGAACGGGCCACCAGACACTCTTAATGCCTGCAGGTTTGCCGAGAATGCTATAATGGGTGTATGCTTGTGCAAAGGGCTCAGTTGCCTGATCATAGCTGCAGCTTCCCTGCCACTAATATCCGGCAGCCCCAGGTTCATGAGGATGAGTGCATATTGAGAAACCACAGCCATAGAAACAGCCTGTTGTCCGTTTACAGCAGATTCTGCACCATAACACCAGCGTTTAAGCAAACGCTCAGCTACCAAACGACTCACCCGGTTGTCTTCAACCAGCAGAATCTTTGCTACCTGCTTTACATCGCCTGAATTTATGGAATTTGTCGCTGTCAAAACTGATCCTTCTCCTGTGTAAGACTGCTTAAATGTAGTCTTCCCGTTCACTATTTCTTAAACGTCAATAGTACAAAAGACATGCCAGCATGTAAGAAAATAGCTATTTCTCCTGTGTGGTGTTTAAATGTATCATATATGCTAACCGTTCAATAACTGTATTTTGCTGATCTCTGCCTTAATTACCTGCCAAAGCTTATATCTGCAGAATAAGCAATGTAGAATAAGCTACTGAAACCCAAAGATTATTCGGAAAAACCAGGTAAAATGCAGCTATGCTAAAGTACCGGCAGTCATGCCTGAGTAAGAGTATATGAGAAAGAAGAGCATTCCGAAATCCTATAAACAGTGGGATTTGTGGCCGGCGGCCATCTGCCGGACAAACTTATGCGCTGTAATATTTCAGTATTTGGCGTGGAGCTACACTAACTACCGTGCAGGGAAAGCATCAGGAAAACCTGAAACATAAGAAAAAGCCTGTTCCCTTATTAAGTGGCATATCTATCACCAAAAACAGCCCCGGATATATTTCCGGGGCTGCCTGCAGGGATTTTATGGCCCTTGCTTTTTGGAAGGAGTCCTGCCTGAAAATATTGTTCCAAACAGTACCCCTTTACATTACTGCGCTGAAATGCCTGATTTAAACAGTAGCACCTGCAGCTAAGATAGATTAAGCTTAAAACCTAAGGTTTTTTAAGGCCTCTGCATTTTTCTGGCTGCTTTCTAAAGGAGTGGTATTATCAAAGCGCTCCTGTTCCACAAAAAAGTATTCCATGCCATTATCCTGTGCAGTTCTTAAAACCGGTGCATAGTTGATGGTTCCTTCACCTATCATAGTAGAAGCATCGCCGTCGGTAGCTCCCTTCATACGGTCTTTTACGTGACCCAGTTTGTAGCGCCCGGAATGGTTCCTAAGCAATTCTTCTATATTGCCGCCACCAGCAGCTACCCAGTACATGTCGAGTTCGAAATCAACCAAATCTTTATCGGTCTGTTCTACCAGCAGGTTCTGCGGTACCACTCCCTCCACTTCCTTAAAGGTATAATCGTGGTTATGGTAAGCGAATTTTATGCCATGCTTCTGGCAGGTTTGGCCATACTGATTATAGCGTTCTGCTACTTTCTTCCATTCATCGAGGCTGTTCTGTGGTCCTTCATAGGCACGGATCAGGTACTTCACATCAATTTCTGCAGCCTGCTGCGCCTTTTTATCCAGGTCCTGCGTAACATTGCAATGACTGGCCACCAGGGTTAAGCCCAGGTCGTCCATTACCTTTTTAAATTCGGTGTTGCTCATGCCCCAGAACATCCCCATATCTCCTTCAAAGCTTTCGATTTGTTTATAGCCATAAGAAGCCAGCTTTTGGAGGGTTCCCCTCGGGTCTTTGGCCATGTCCTCTTTCACAGTCCACAGCTGAATACCAAAAGTTTGCAGCGCAGTGCCGGTATTGGCATTTGCTGTTGTGCTTGTGGTGTCAACAGCGGCCTGTTGGTCGTTTCCGCCGGAGGATGAGTCGCAGGAGTAAAACGGTAATACCAGTCCTGAAGCCAGCAGGGCGCTTAGCCTCAAAAATTCTCTTCGGTTGTTAGGCATAATGTTTGGTTGCAGTGAATATGTTTGATAAAGTTTTTAACTGGTTTAAATAGCCCAGGCTCTCATGCCCTTTTCATAAGGAATACATGCGTCGTAGCGGCCGGGTGTTTCGATGTACCGCAGGGCCTGGGTACTGCCGATTTCAGAAGAAAAATAGCCCAGCAGGGTAAGCTCTTTCATCATCCGGAAATAATGATCGGGCTGCCCCTCCGGACTATTTCTTAAGGTTGTCATTTCATTATTGAGCTTGCTTAGGTACTCATGCCTCTCCTGCTGTGAGCCTTCCATAAAAGAATGGCCGTACTGATCATCAAAACCGGAACGGAGATTTTCAACACCTTCTTTAAACCGCTGCTGATCTTCCTCAGGATAGGTATCCAGCACCATCATGGCCATAAAAGATCCGATCCCCACTGCCTTGGCACCGGGAGTATCGGTTTCCGGAATAATGGTATCACCAACTTCATCGAGCAGGGCTACATCAGATTCAGTAAACAGTTCATTTACCTGCCGCTCCTCTCTTTTGGTATCACACCCTGTTAGAAACAACTCCCCCCCCAGTACGGCTCCCCCCATCAGAAAGCTTACTGCCTTTAATGCCTCTCTTCTGTTCATCATGCTAAGATAAATTTTAACGGGTTATAAATTTCCTTTTTTCAGCTCCTGCACCGCATGCTCAGCTGCCCTGGCGGTAAGTGCCATGTAGGTGAGCGATGGGTTCTGGTTACCCGCAGAGGTCATGCAGGCTCCATCGGTAACATAAACATTTTTGGCATCCCATACCTGGTTGTACTGGTTCAGTACGGAGGTTTTGGGATCTCTGCCCATACGGGCCGTACCCATTTCATGAATGCCCTGGCCAACCGTATAGCCCCTGTCGTAGGTTTTAACATTCTTCATACCCGCTGCTTCCAGCATTTCGGCAGCATCGTTCATCATGTCCACCCGCATCTTTTTTTCATTATCCTTAATCTCGCAATCCATTGCCAGCACAGGGAGCCCCCATTTGTCTTTAACATCTTTGTTGAGGTAAATCCGGTTATCGTGGTACGGCAGTATTTCTCCAAAAGCATTAATGCCCATGCTCCACTGCCCTGGCTCGGTCAGCTCCTCCTTCAGATCTGCACCAATGCCCATTTCTGCCACATCGCGTTTCCAGTTGCTGCGGTTAGCAGCCCCCTGGTAGCCAAAGCCCCGTACATAATTACGCTGCTCGCCATTAAGGTTGCGGAAGCGCGGTATGTAAATGCCGGTTGGGCGGCGGCCATAATAGTACTTATCCTCATAACCTTCGGCAATGCCCTCTGCTCCTGCGCGGAAATGGTGGTCCATTACGTTATGCCCCAGCTCTCCGGAGCTGCTGCCCAGGCCATCGGGCCATACGTCAGTGGCAGAATTCATCAGCAGCCAGGCCGAGTTAAGCGCAGAAGCACAGACAAATACTACCTTAGACTTGAATTCGATTGTTGTATTATCCACGCCATCCAGCACCTCTACCCCGGTTGCCTTTTGGGTATCTTTATCGTACAGCACCCGGGTTACAATAGACCAGGGGCGCAGGGTTAAATTACCTGTTTTCATGGCAGCCGGCAGTGTAGACGACTGAGTGCTGAAGTATGCGCCAAACGGGCACCCCAGCCAGCATTTACTGCGGTACTGGCACTGGTAACGCTCCTGGATTGGTGCTGTTAAATTAGCAACACGGCCCATGATGATGTGTCGCTCGCCTTTATAGCGGTCTTTAATGCGGGCTGCCAGGTCTTTCTCCACGCAGTTCATTTCCATGGGGGGCAGAAACTCACCATCGGGAAGATGCCAGATGCCATCCCTATTCCCGCTGATGCCCGCAAATTTTTCAACGTAGCTGTACCAGGGTGCCAGATCTTTATAGCGAATTGGCCAGTCGATGGCAATGCCTTCTTTGGCATTTGCTTCTAAATCCAGATCGCTCAGGCGGTAGCTCTGGCGGCCCCACATCAGCGAACGGCCTCCCACATGATAGCCCCGGTACCAGTCAAAGGGCTTGTCTTCTATATAAGGGCTTTCCGCCTCATCTACCCAGTAGTCCAGGTTTAATTCATTCAGTACATAATCTCTTTTCAGCACCGGGTGCGCCTGCAACATTTCCTGTGTTACCTGGCCTCTGTGAGGCACATCCCATGGGTGTTTTCTGGCAGCTACATAATCTTTAATATGTTCAATATTACGTCCCCGCTCCAGCATGAGCACCTTTAAGCCTCTTTCAGTTAACTCTTTAGCGGCCCAACCTCCACTAATCCCAGAGCCCACTACTATTGCATCATAAGTTTGTTCAGCCATATAAAATAATATTCCTGTTTATTTGCTCTATCCCTGTTTAGCTGCGGCGGCCGGTGCGGCATCAGCAGCCGTTACATCACATATCCTAATTGCTTCCCGCAGCGAAGCAACCTTATCTTCTTTTGCAGGTGTAAATTCCTGTGCTACATAGCCTTTGAAGCCGGTTGCGAGAATGGCATGCATGATGGCAGGATAATAAAGCTCCTGTGAGTTATCAATCTCATGCCTTCCGGGTACCCCTGCCGTATGGTAATGGCCAAAGTACTGGTGGTTCTTCTGAATGGTGCTGATGATGTCTCCCTCCATTACCTGCATATGGTAGATATCGTACAGCAGTTTAAAGTTGTCGGTCCCCAATCGTTTGCAGAGCTCAACGCCCCAGGCCGAATGATCGGCCATATAGTCGGGGTGGTTAACCTTGCTGTTGAGCAGCTCCATGTGGATAATAACACCATGCTCCTTCGCGAGCGGCATGATTTGATTCAGGCCTTCTGCGCTATTATTCAAACCTTCTTCCTCAGACATACCCCTGCGGTTGCCGCTAAAGCAGATCAGGTTCTTATAACCTGCCTGTGCCACCCGCGGAATCATATCGGTATAATTCTTTATAAGCGTAGCATGGTTGCTTTTATTGTTCCACCCGTCTTCCAAATTGATCTCTGCCCCGTTGCACATAGAGCTGGTAATCCCCCATTTCCTGAGCACCTCCCATTCGCCTGGTCCTACCAGGTCTATGGCAGAAAAGCCTATGTCCTTTACGGTTTTGCAAAGTTCCTCCAGCGACATTTCGTTGTAAGTCCAGCGACACACGGAGTGATTGATTGCGTTTTTCAAACCTTCTGGTTCTGTTGGTTGTAATTGTTCATCATTTTTTTGCTGTTGTTCTGCACAGGCTGGTATTATTCCGGCAGCTGCCAGGGTAACAGTACCGGCAACCAGGCTCTTTAAAGCTGTTCTTCTGCTTTCTCTCATTATATTATGCGTTTACCAAAACCTCCTCTTTAACCACTACACCCTCTTCCTTGAAGAATACTACAAACAGAATAGTTACCAACAGGGCAATCCCTGATGGAATCAGCCAGATGGATCTCCATTCGTGGGTTTGATCTGCCAGCGTATAGCTATCATAGACCATACCCGCTACCCAGAAGCCAATCAGCATGCCTACCCCGTAGGTAGCCAGGGTAATCAGGCCCTGTGCAGCACTTTTATACCTTGGGCCGGCTTTGGAGTCTGTATAAATCTGGCCTGATACAAAGAAGAAATCATAACAGATACCATGCAGGGCAATACCAATCAGCAGCATGTACATGCCTGAACCCGCGTCGCCAAAGGCAAAGAGGGCATAACGGACCACCCATGCCAGCATGCCTACCAGCAAAGTTTTCTTGATACCGTACCTGGTAAAGAACACCGGCAGCAGCAGCATAAATAAGACTTCGGAAACCTGGCCAACGGTCATTTTTCCTGTTGGGTTTTCCATACCTACCTCTGCAAGGAAAGGATTAGCATTTTGATAATAAAAAGCCAGCGGAATGCAGATGAGGATTGATGAGATAAAGAAAATCAGGTAATTCTTACTTTTCAGGAGCTTGATGGCATCCAGGCCCAGTATTTCTGATACACTAAGTTTTTCTCCTTTCTGGATTTTAGGAGGCGTGGCGGGTAGGGTAAAACTAAACAATCCCAAAATAGCAGAGGCAATACCTGCTAACATAAAGGTATTCCGAAGTGCCCCTGCCTCCCGTGCAGTGTCGTTATCCCAGCTAAATATATAACTTATCGCTAAGCCAGCGATGATCCAGCCAAGGGTTCCAAAAACGCGAATGAAAGAAAACTCTTTAGCAGGATCTTTCATCTGGTTAAAGGATACAGAGTTTACCAGTGCCAGGGTGGGCATAAATACCACCATGTAGGCAAATACAAAGGGATAAAACTGCGTAAAATCTTCTGCCCTGAACATCATATACATCAATACAGCACCCAGCAGATGCAGAAAGCCCAGGATTCTTTCGGCATTAAAATACTTATCTGCTATGAGCCCGATGATAAAAGGGGCAATGATGGCACCGAACGATTGTGTGGAAAAAGCTGCTGCAGTCTGTGTGCCTGTAGCCTGAAGATTATTTCCGAGAAAAGTACCTAAGGTTACGAACCATGCTCCCCAAATAAAGAACTCCAGGAACATCATGGCCGATAATTTAACCCGATTTGTCAGCGTCATCTTGATTGTAAGTATATAAATGCTAATTTTTAATAAAAATCCGCCAGGGGCACCACTTCAGAATCTGTTTGGCAAATAAATGAATGGGAACAAAAAAACTGTACTCCTGTGTATGGCTCAAACTATTCTCTTATTTTTTCCATGCAGTAACGGTTACTAGAGCAGGCAATTTAACCTTATGAAAATCAACAGATAGCAGCGGCAGAACTCTTTAGCGCCCGCCGGCGAACAATTGTTCTGTGTTATCAATCAGTTGCTTAAGTTTATTTTAAATTTTAAGATATTATTAAATTTAAATTTTTAAAACTTTCTTATTGCCAATTATACTAAAATCTATCGCAATCAATCTACAACATGAAAAACAAAAAACTTAAAATGGGTATGATCGGCGGCGGACCAGGCTCTTTCATAGGAGCCATTCACCGCATTGCAGCCTTCATGGATGGTGAAATTGAGCTGGTTTGCGGCGCATTCAGCAGCGATCCGCAAAAGTCTAAAACGGCCGGCGAAACGCTCTACCTGAACCCCGGCAGGGTGTATGGTTCCTATAAGGAAATGTTCGAAAAGGAAAAGGCCCTGCCCGAAGACCAGCGTATGGACTTTGTAAGCATTGTTACCCCAAACCATGTACATTTTGAGCCTGCCAGGCTTGCGCTGGAAGCGGGTTTTCATGTGGTGCTGGACAAACCCATGACACTTAGCCTGCAGGAAGCTCATGAGCTATATAATATAGTATCGAAGGGCAATCTGTTATTTTGCCTCACCCACACCTATACCGGTTACCCAATGGTAAAGCAGGCCAAACAGTTTGTAAAGTCCGGTAAGCTGGGCAAAATCAGGAAAGTATATGTAGAGTATCCGCAGGGCTGGCTAAGCACCCCGCTGGAGGAATCAGAAAACAAACAGGCCTCCTGGCGCACCGACCCAAGCCAGAGCGGCAAGGCCGGCTGCATGGGCGATATTGGTACACATGCCTTTAACCTGGCCGAGTATGTATCGGGCCTGGAGGTAAGCAAGGTATGTGCCGACCTGATCACCGCCGTAGAAGGCCGCCGCCTGGACGATGACGGAGCCGTGCTGCTCCGCTTTAACAACGGTGCCTCCGGCACCCTGATGGCCTCGCAGGTAGCAGCAGGCGAAGAGAACAATATCAAAATAAGAGTATATGGCGAAAAAGGAGGTCTGGAATGGCAGCAGGAAGATGCCAATACCCTCCTGATCAAGTGGCTGGACAAGCCTGCTGAGATCTGGAGAGCCGGAACAGGCTATCTGAGCTCCTATGCCACCCACAACACCCGCACCCCGGCCGGCCACCCCGAGGGTTACCTGGAGGCCTTTGCCAATCACTACCGCAACTTTGCCCTCTGCCTACGCGCGCGCAAAAACGGAGAAGAACCAAAGGAGGAATGGCTCGATTTTCCAGGAGCTGAAGATGGCCTGCGCGGCATGGCCTTTATTGAAAATGTGGTAAAAAGCAGCGACAGCAGTGAGAAATGGACCCAATTTTCGGTCTGATTCACTAAAACTGCTATCTTTAAGCAGTCCGTTCAATTTTTAAACTTAATTCTTATATTCTTTCAATATGACTACGATTCAAGGACCTGCCATTTTCCTTGCCCAATTCGCTGGAGATCAGGCACCATTCAACACCTTAGACAGTATCTGTAAATGGGCCAAAGGGCTGGGGTATGCCGGTGTTCAAATACCCAGCTGGGAAAAGCGCTTTATTGATGTGCAAAAAGCCGCCGAGAGCAAGACCTATGCCGATGAGATCAAAGGCACAGTAGAAGCAAATGGGCTGGTGCTCACCGAGCTTGCCGCTCACCTGCAGGGGCAGCTGGTGGCTGTTCATCCGGCCTACAACGAACTTTTCGACTCCTTCGCTCCTGCTTCGCTAAAGGGAGACCTGAAGGGTAAAGCGGCCTGGGCCAGTGACCAAATGAAGTATACTGCAAAAGCTTCGCAAAACATGGGGCTCAATGCCGCTGGTGCTTTCTCCGGTGCCCTGCTTTGGCAAACTGTTTACCCCTGGCCACAGCGCCCTGCCGGCCTGGTAGACACAGGCTTTAATGAACTGGCTAAGCGCTGGCTGCCAATACTGGATACTTTTGATGAATGTGGTGTAGATGTATGCTATGAGCTGCATCCTGGTGAAGATCTGCACGATGGCATTACCTTCGAAATGTTCCTGGACAAGGTAAAAGGGCACCCAAGGGCAAACATCCTCTACGACCCCAGCCACTTTGTGCTGCAGGCCATGGATTACCTAACCTTCATCGATCATTACCATGACAGGATCAAGATGTTCCATGTAAAGGATGCTGAATTCAATCCTACCGGAAAGCAGGGCGTCTATGGCGGCTACCAGGGCTGGGTAAACCGGGCCGGTCGTTTCCGTTCCCTGGGCGATGGCCAGGTAGATTTTGCCAGCATTTTCAGCAAACTTTCTGCTTACGATTTTAAAGGCTGGGCTGTACTGGAGTGGGAATGTGCCATTAAGCACCCGCAGCAGGGAGCCGAAGAAGGCGCTCCTTTCATCCAGGACCACATCATTCGCGTAACCGATAAGGCATTTGATGATTTTGCTTCTGCCGGTTCTGATGAGCAGCTGAACCAGAAAATACTGGGCTTACGGGAGTAGAAACTAACCCTATTTCAGTTAAACCGTATTTAACAAAATTGTAGCATGGCTACAATTTTTTCAAAAGATTAAGACAATAATTTCAACCAAAATAAAACACTGATTCGATGAAATACACTTTTTTTATAGCACTTGCCTTCTCCCTGATGGCATGCGGAGGCAATGGCAATAATAGTGAAACAACAACAGAAGTAGAGCAGGCTGCAGATGAAGGCATTGCCACAGAACCTGCCCAAACAGATCCGCAGCAGGCAGGCCGCGAATTAATTGCCAGCTCCGACTGTGTTGCCTGCCATAAAGACAACGAAAAGGTAATAGGTCCGGCCTATGTTGAGGTTGCGGAAAGATACAGGGGCAACGACACTGCAGTAGCTTACCTGGCGGGTAAGATCCTTAACGGTGGCGCCGGCAACTGGGGCAATGTACCCATGACGGCGCACCCGCAGCACACCCAGCAGGAAGCAGAGCAGATGGCCCGTTACGTACTTTCATTACAAAAATAAAAGTGATGAAAGCCCTATTTGCCTGCACAGGCCTGGTACTGCTCCTGGCTGGCTGCGATTCAAGTACCACCAGCTCCAGCACTGCAGAGGCGCCCACTGCCACGGCGGATACGACCAGCGCAGCGGGTGAATGGGTCTCTCTGCTGGAGGAAAACAGCCTGGAGGGATGGCACACCTATGGGCAGGACACTGCCGGCAGCGCCTGGAAGGTAGAAGATGGCGTATTACATCTGGATACTGCCGGCAATGCCGAAGGCGGCGACCTGGTAAGCGAGCAGGAGTTTGAGGATTTTCACCTGCAGCTGGACTGGAAGATCTCCGAAGGAGGCAACAGCGGACTGATGTTCTATGTACAGGAAGATGCAGATCGGTATAGCGAACCATACCATACCGGTCCTGAAATGCAGATCCTGGACAATGACCGGCACCCCGACGCCAAGATCATCAAGCACCGGGCAGGTGATCTCTATGACCTTATCACCGCCACGCCTGAAGCTGCCAGACCGGTGGGTGAATGGAACCAGGCAGAGGTGATCAGCAGGGACAACAAACTTGAATTCATCCTGAACGGACAAAGTGTAGTAACCACCACCATGTGGGATGATAACTGGCGGCAAATGATTGCCAACAGTAAATTTAAAGACATGGAGGGTTTTGGCACTTTTCAGAAAGGAAAGATCGTGCTCCAGGACCATGGCGACCCGGTATGGTTCAGAAACATCCGTATCAGGCGGCTGTAAGCAGCTCAGGAAGCTATAACTAACTGATATGCTACCTGCTGATGGAAATAGAGATACACTTCACTTTGATTTCTAACTCAGGAAGAACATCAACAAGGCGCTGGAAATGTATTCAGCGCCTTGTTTTTTTTATTACTCCTGCCAAAGCTTGATGAGAAAAATAATATTCAATAAATTAAAGTCGCTGATATTTTATGTAACCATTTTTCAAATCGGCAGGCATGGCAGATAAGAATACCCCCGCAAATACCCAACTTCCGGCTTCACGTAGAAAGTTTCTGAAAAATTCCCTTCTGGGATTAGCAGGTATCTATATTGTACCCCGGCACGTATTGGGTGGTCCGGGGTTTGTAGCCCCCAGTGATAAACTAAACATTGCCGGCATTGGGGTTGGAGGCAAAGGTGCCAGTGACCTTACCAGCTTTTTCAAGAGCGGAAAGGCAAACATTGCCTACCTCTGCGATGTAGACGATGCCCGGGCTGCCAAAAGCAGGGAGACCTTCCCAAAAGCTAAGTACTACAAAGATTACCGGGAAATGCTCGATAAAGAGCACAGGCACATCGATGCAGTATCCGTCTCCGGCCCCGACCATAACCATGCCGTGCAGGCCATGGCTGCCATGCAGCTGGGCAAGCATGTATATGTGCAAAAGCCCCTCACCCACGACATTTACGAAGCGCGCAAGCTCACCGAAGCAGCCAACAAGTATAAGGTAGTTACCCAGATGGGCAACCAGGGAGCTTCCGGCGATGGCGTTCGCCAGCTGATGGAGTGGTATGGAGCCGGCATCATTGGTGATGTGCATACGGTTTACACCTGGACCGACAGACCGGTGTGGCCTCAGGGCATTCCCTGGCCGGAGCAAAAATCAGGGGTTCCCATTGGTCTGGACTGGAACCTCTGGCTGGGCACCGCCCCCGAGAAAGCCTATGTCGACAAGCTGGTGCCTTTTAACTGGCGCGGTTGGTGGGACTATGGCACCGGTGCCCTCGGCGATATGGGCTGCCACCTGGTGGAAGCTCCCTTCCGGGTGCTGGGTCTGCAGTACCCTACAGAAGCCGAATGTAGTGTGGGTTCGGTGTATGTGGATGAGTTCAAACGCGGTTATTTCCCGGAAAGCTGCCCTCCCTCCTCCCATGTAGTGCTTAAGTTTAAGGGCCAGGGCGGCAAGCCGGATGTAAAGCTCCACTGGATGGACGGCGGCATTCAGCCGGCGCGTCCCGAAGAGCTGGGGCCCAATGAGCAGATGGGTGATGGCGGCAACGGGGTAATCTTTGTGGGCACCAAAGGCAAAATGATGTGCTCCACCTATGGGAGGAACCCACGCCTGCTTCCCACCTCCCGCATGCAGGAGGTCAATGTACCTGTTAGTATTCCCCGTGTGGAAGGTGGCATGGAAGGGCACTACAAACAATGGGTAGAGGCTGCCATTGCCGGACCGGGCAGCAAAGAAGCGCAGATGTTAAGCTCTCCCTTCTCCATTGCCGGCCCTTTAACCGAAACAGTGCTGATGGGCAACCTGGCCATCAGGAGCTACGACATCCGCAAACCAGCAAAAGACGACCCGGCAAAATTTGAGTATCCCGGCAGGCACATCAAACTGGTGTGGGATGGTGCCAATATGAAGGTAACCAACTTTGATGAAGCCAACCAGTTTGTAAAGCGAAACTACCGCTCCGGCTGGAGCTTGATGGGCTAAGACCAGGAGGCGTTCTGCTTACAGGCAGAACGCTTTTTTTTGATAGCTGCTATCTGCTGCAGACCATACCCCTCACTAACTGTGCAGAAAAACCTGCAAATGCATAATGTTATTTAGCATAGCTTCATTCCTGTAGCAAAAGGCAATACTAGAAAAATACCTATACAAACCCGCCAGCCGTAGCCACTCCTAAGGTAATCTCTTCATTGTCAGCAACAACGTCTTTTACACGCTGTGATGCGTAGCCACGTGCTTAGCTTCGCTAGATGCTGTCAGGTCTATCGATTTATTCATTTAAAAAATGTAAAGACCGTAGCGCTGGAGCCGGAGCCAGTACTCCATCCGAAATCAAAGCCAGACTACCACTTATCAAATATCCGTGAGGAAGAGCTGGTGAAACCTTTTAACAACAGGAAGAGAGATTTTTTTTTATCTTTTTCAATCTAATCTTAAGCAGCAGGCACTAGACAGTCCACTTGTACCTTCGTAGAGAAAATATCTAATTTTTTTCCTTTTTATACCCCCACCGTTAATATTCTTACGTATATCTTGAAAATAAATACAAAACTAGTCTTCTGATAGTACTTCAAGAATTACTTGAACATATGTAAGATTAGGTTTAGATATACACAGAATGGGTAGAGATTTTAATAAATTTTTAAGTAAAAATCTTAAAATTCAAGTTTATTATCATTTTTATCCTATATTTGATGCTGTAATAGCTTCTGATCATGATGTATCAAAGCTAAAGTGTTTTTAAGTTTTTTATTACACCGTATGAGCTTTTGGCCTTTAACGCTCTATCTACAGAAACGAAAGACCATAGAGATGGCGGCGCTGCTGACAACTACCAGCAGCATTTGCCATGATAGGGGTACTCTAAATTTCTATCCGAACAGCGAATGAAGAGTCCGTAACGAAAGCTAAAACTGAAATATGTGCCAGATAAACTATTGCTTATTCCCTGCTATTGCTAAGCCAGGGTTTTCCAAATCATATCTTTTAGAAGGGGCACCTGCATGCAGGCCCAAACAGAAAGCCCAGGCTTAAAAAATTATTAACGCTACTTTTATGATTAGAAATTTTACTCTCTTCTTTCCAGAGATCACCCGAAGCAGAAAGCACTTCAGTGCTACTGTTTTTTTATTGCTCTTGCTGTCTGTGTTTGGCACACAGGAGGTTTTGGGGCAGACTATAACGTCCATCACTCCATCTTGTATACCTGTAGACCAAAACTTTACATTAACAATTAGTGGTAGTTTTAGCACTAATTCAAATGCAAGCACGCCTGCAGTTAGAGTTCAAATACTATCTGGGGGCACTCCCATAAGAGAACAAAGGTTGACTCCCGCCAGCGCAAATGAAATAATAGTTAATTTTAGCGCTATCAGTCAATCAGGTAATTACACAGTCGTAGTTGCAAATAGGTCCGGAAATGATTATGGTAGTAATTCAACTCCTTACCCAATTTCAGTTAGTCCTCAGCCACCAACTAACACTACTACCCCTGCTAATGGCAGCAGATGCGGTACTGGGCCTGTTACATTAAGTGTTTCAGGAGCTCCCTCAGGAGGAAGCTATCGCTGGTATGCGCAAGAGGACGCAACTACTGCCATAACTGGTGCTACAGGATCAAGCTACATTACACCTAGCTTAACTACAACTACAACCTATTATGTTGCCACAAGAAATGCCGCAGGTTGTGAAAGTACCACTAGAACTGCAGTAACTGCTACAATCAATTCTATCCCTGATGCCCCTACCAATGCCACTACTACTGCTAACGGTAGCAGATGCGGTACCGGGTCTCTTACATTAAGTGTTTCAGGAGCTCCTTCAGGAGGAAGCTATCGCTGGTATGCGCAAGAGGACGCAACTACTGCCATAACTGGTGCTACAGGATCAAGCTACATTACACCTAGCTTAACTACAACTACAACCTATTATGTTGCTGCGGTAAGTGCACAGAATTGTGAGAGTGCAATACGCACTCCTGTTACAGCTACCATTCAAGCTCAACCAAGCGCCACCATAGGTACTGAAACATCTGAATGTGATAATCCTGGCGGAGATAATGTATTCGTTCTGGATGGAAGCATCGAAGATGCCACATCCCATACCTGGATAATCGTAAGTCAAACTCCGGCTAATATAGCATCCATAACAGGTGAAGCTTCTCTTACTCCAAGTGTAACCTTCACACAAGCTGGTACTGCCAAAGTAAGACTAACAGCCAGCAATACTAATGGTTGCTCTGATGGAGTAGCAGAAATTGATCTGGTCGTTGATCCTATACCTGATGCGCCAACTACAATTTCAGATGAAATTTGCGGTGCTGGCGTAGTTAATCTTGCAGTGCAAAATCCTGTAAGTGGTTATAGCTATCGTTGGTATGATGAATTATCCGACCTCGCTCCTGTGGCAACTACCAATGGAACGTTTGCACCTAACCTAAGCTCTAGCAACACCTACTATGTTGCTGCGGTAAATGCACAAAACTGCGAGAGCACAACCCGTATACCTGTTACAGCCTCCATACTAGCTCAACCAAGCGCCACCATAGGTGCTGAAACATCTGAATGTGATAATCCTGGTGGAGACAATGTGTTTGCTCTGGATGGAAGCATTGAAGATGCCACCTCCCATACCTGGACAATTATAAGTCAAACTCCGGCTAATATTGCAACTTTGACAGGTGAAGCCTCTCTTACTCCAAGTGTAACCTTCACACAGGCAGGTACTGCCAAAGTAAGACTAACAGCAAGTAATACTAATGGATGCTCTGATGGAGTGGCTGAAATTGATCTGGTTGTAGATCCTATACCTGATGCTCCTGGTGTTCCATCAGAACCAATTGTGTATTGCCAATTTGCGACTAATGCTACAGCACTTTCTGCCAGTGGTACTGGCTTAAGATGGTACACTGTAGAAACAGGAGGAGATCCACTATCTGGAGCTCCAATACCTTCCACAATTACTGCTGACGATTTTTCTTATTGGGTATCACAAACTATCAATGGCTGTGAAAGCCCAAGAGCTGAAATCGTCGTTTCAATAACAGATCAGCCTGATGAACCTGGCATCACTAACACTGTTACCTACTGCCAGTTTGCACCTAATGCCACCGCTCTTACTGCAACAGGTACCGCGCTGAAGTGGTACAATGCCAATGGAGATCTTCTTTCCGGGGCACCAACTCCTTCTACTGCAGTAGCTGGAAATACCTCCTATTTTGTAACTCAAACAGTGAGTGGCTGCGAAAGCCCTAGAGCTGAAATTGTGGTTTCTATTACAGATCAACCAGATGAACCTGGTGTAACTACTCCGGTTCCTTATTGCACAGGCGCAACAGCCTCAGCTCTTTCTGCTAGTGGTACTGCTCTGAAGTGGTATGATGCCAATGGGGATCTTCTTTCTGGGGCTCCAACCCCTTCTACTGCTGTAGCTGGAAATACTTCCTATTTTGTAACTCAAACAGTTGCTGGCTGCGAAAGCCCTAGAGCTGAAATAGTAGTTACTGTTACAGATCAGCCTGATGAACCTGGTGTTCCATCAGATCCTATCACCTACTGCCAAGGGGCAACACCCTCTACCCTTACAGCTACAGGTACTGCTCTGAAGTGGTATAATGCCAATGGAGATCTTCTTTCCGGGGCACCAACTCCTTCTACTGCTGTAGCTGGAAATACTTCCTATTTTGTAACTCAAACAGTAGCTGGCTGCGAAAGCCCAACAGCAGAGATAGTTGTTACAATAAATGCACGGCCAGAGGCACCCACAGTATTCAACGGAGGGAATTGTGGCCCTGGTGAAATTACTCTTAGAGCCGAGGGCGCTGCAGAGGGAGATTATCGCTGGTACAATCCTGATGGAACACCTGTCACTGACGAGAATGGCAACATACTTACGGCTTCTCAAATCATTGTCTCTCCCCCTTCTATAGGTAACTACAGATATCGTGTATCAATATTCAATGGTACATGTGAAAGTACGAGAGTGGCTGTTATAGCTAGCTATTATACACCTCCTACCGTAAGTGCCGGAGCTGATAGAAATATTTGTCAGAATGTAGATCTATCTCCTGTTACTTTCGATTTAGCGGGTACCAGAAATGCTCGTTCTGAACTGATTTCATGGTCGATTGTAGCCTCTGATGCAACCATTCAAAATGTAGCTGTCAACATCAATCAAGCTGATACTTTAACATCTTCAGCTACTGTGTCAGGCTATGGCAATGTAACATTGCGTCTTACAGGTACCAGAAAAGAGAATATTGTATGTAGCGTGAGCGATGAGGTTACATTCACTGTAGTACAAGCTGTAGCTAACAACACAATCACTGCTCCTGCAATAACAACTATATGCTCCGGCCAGAGGCCCGGCGAGATACACGGCACTACTCCAACTGGTGGAGATGGAAACTACACTTATACCTGGCAAAGAAGCTATACCTCTGCTACAGATGGTTTTAGCAATTTGTCAAATTCTAATGTAGTAAATTACACCCCCGCAGCTATTAGCCAACGTGCCTGGTACCGCAGAATGGTTGCTGTTAATGGATGTAACTACTTCTCGAATGCAGTAGAAATCAATGTCAATCCTGTTATTTCAGATAATACCATTCAGGGAACACAAACAGTATGCTCTGGTGCAGCTATTGCTGCACTTGGCCAGGCAACTAACACTACCCTTAGCGGTGGAGCCGGTGCAGGAACTTATAACTATCAGTGGCAAAGTGCGTCTACGCAGAATGGCACCTATACTGATATCCAAGGTGCTAACGACGCCAGCTATATGCCACCTACTCAAAATGTAACCACATCTACCACCACTTATTATCGTAGAGTTGTAACTTCTGGTGAATGTTCCAGCACAAGCACACCAGTATCAGTTACCATATCTATACCGGCAGCACGGATGGTCTCTGGGTTGAGCCCTACCACAACTAATGTGTATTTTACAGGTGAAATAAGCAAAACATTTTCTGGAGGCGCTCCAGCCTCTGGTCATACTGTCAGCTATGAGCTACTCAGAGTTGTTAATGGTTCTGAAACCAGTGTTCAGGGAATTAATAATAGTACATCTGGCATTTCAATTCCTTTAAATCTGTGCACTCTGGGTGCAGGTGATTATATTCTGCGCTATAGTCATACTAATACTACAACTGGTTGTGTAACTACAACAGCTTATAACATTCGAATTAATCAATCTATTTATCAGGTCCTTGTCAAAGCGAATCCACACCCTGTTTGTCCTGGCACAATTACACGCTACACTGCAGAAGTTTACAGAGAAGCAGTAATTATTTATCCTTACATTGCCAATATATATGGACAACCAGTTGACAGTAACAATGATGTCATTCCTGCCGGTGGCACTCCACAGTTAAATAGAGCCTACTTTAGCGAAATGAGTGATGCTGAATTTGAAGCCTTTAGAAAAACAATCATTGGAGCAAATGCCTGGAGGTTTTATCAACCCAAATTCGTCTCTGGAACAAGGGTCACATCAGGATTAACTTATCAGTGGACTGCATATAACGGCCAAAACGTGAATGAGGTTGGTGTAAACTCTGATTATATAGAAAATGCTAGTTTGTCTGCCACTGATTGGGTGGGCCTCAAAGTTAATTATACAGCACAGCAGTGCCAGACTTTTACATACATAGACGGAGATCGTAGGTCTCTTCCAAAATCAAACTGGGTTTTTCTCGGGCGCCCCAGAGGCTATCAAATTACACTTTCACCAGAGCCTGCTTACTGCAGCAATTTTGAAGCAGATGAAACAATAACTCTTACAGCTGCAGGTGGTCAAGTTCAGGGTGATTGGCCATCCTCAGATATCTGGAAGGATTTAAATCCTGAATTGATTTGGTATAGGATAACTACTGTTAACGGAGCTCAGCAAACAGTGCCAATAGTTACTACAAAATATGGCACTAGCACTGAATATAGTACCAGTACAAATCCATTTGAGATTGTTGTACCAAAAAGTATGTTCCAAAATGGGGACCAGGTATATATTGATTTTAACACATCATATGAGGAATCGCCTTTGCTAGCTGGTACTGGCTGTATAAAAAATAATGAGAGTGAGACTGAACGGATCACTATAACCATCGATGAACCTGCGACAATAACTGAAACTTTACAGCTAGATGATAATGAAGTATGTTCTGGTCCCGGTAATGTAACATATTCTGTTCAAGCAACAGGAACTGATCTAGTTTTCACCTGGTATAAGGTTGGTGTTACAGCACCCATCGTAGATGGTGGTAATTATGATATTACAAGTACAACTGCTAATGGTGTTACAACCAGTAGTCTAGTTATTACTAACCCCACAACTGCCAATAGCGGAAGTTATTATGTTGTTGTAGATAATAGTGCTACAGTTGTGTGTGCCATAGAACCTTTATCTACACAGCCTCTAGAGCTCACTGTTAATGAAACTCCGGTTGTATCCTTAGCTACCCGTACTGTATGTGAGTTAGATGAACCATTTGAACTTAATTTGGGATCATTTAGTCCAACTAATCTTAATGGCACTGTAGAGTATAGTGGAATAGGGGTTACTGAAAATGAAGATGGGACCTATACCTTCAACCCTGCCACTCCTGGGGCTGGTTCAATTACCTACACCTTTACTACTGCAAATGGTTGCTCCAGCACCACAACAGCAGCGGCAATAAGTGTAACTCCTGCCGATGAATTTGATGGTGCTCTGCAAGTTTGGTTGGTTGAGAACGATGATACTAAATGGGAACTAAGAGCAATTGTTGATCAAAACACATTACCTACTAATGTTAGTCTAGATGAGCTGACTTTTGAATGGTATATACAGGAAACAACAGGTGGTACACCTATTCCGGTTAATGGCTGGGGCGATCCTGATTATATCACTACGGTTCCATCACAAATTGTGTCTGCTGGTAACGAGAATATCAGGTATCGTGTAGTAATAATCCCACCTGCAGATGAATGTGTTGAGCCATTGGGTATAGAAATCCAGGATCCTACTACCCCTCTCCCTGTAGAAATGATCTACTTTACTGCTGAAGTGCGTGGGGTAAATGTAATGCTGGAATGGGCTACGGCGAAGGAGTGGAATAATACCGGCTTCGAAGTGCAGGTTTCTACAGATGGCCATAAGTACCGTAAGCTGGCGTTTGTGGAGACGAAAAATGGCAATGGCAGCCATAAGCAGATGTACCAGTACATGGATACTGAAAAAGGAAAGTCCGGCACCCGCTACTACAGGCTGAAACAGATCGATGTGGATACTAAGTTTGAATACTTCGGTCCGGTGGTGGTTGACCTGGGAAGCAGAAATGTCATCTCTGTCTCTCCTAACCCATTCCAGGATGAGTTTGAGGTTAAAGTGGAGACTGAAACTGAAGGCGAAGTCTACATAACGGTAACCACTGCAGTTGGCATACCAGTAATGGCAAAAAGCGTGAAGGTTGAGAAGGGTGTGAATATCCAACAGATCCTGGTGAACCCATCGCTGCCAAGTGGTATCTATATTGTCACTACCCGCCTGAATGGTACAACCAAGCACTTCAGGCTGATGAAGCAATAGTTAAGCCTATAGTATGAGTGCTCTTTGAGGGTACTAAATCACAAAAAAGGTGGCCCAACAGCCACCTTTTTTGTGATTTAAGAGTCAATAAGAAAGAATGTCGCACCAGAAGATTGTGTAAAAAGAGAAAAACTATATCTTTGCACCACAAATGGGGTCTCATAGCTCAACTGGATAGAGCAAGAGCATCGGCTCCCGCTGCCTTCTAAGCAGTAGGTTTCAGCCGGGCCGCCGTTGCGGTTCGAGTCCTGATGGGATCATATAAGGAATACATAAGATTTTGCCTACGCAGTAGGTACGGTCTCATAGCTCAACTGGATAGAGCAACTGCCTTCTAAGCAGTAGGTTTCAGGTTCGAGTCCTGATGGGATCACTAAAGACTCCTATCAAGCCCCTGGTTATCATTTGATAATCAGGGGCTTTGTGTTTTTGAAACCTTTTTGTATACTACGAATAGTCAAATGTTGTATACAACATCACCCCTTACGGGTAGAAAGGAAGATTAAGCTTCAAGCGGAGCTGCTGCCCATTGAGAAGATTAGCCTGTATAACTGCTACTGTTTGCCTCCACGTTCAGGGTCAACAATGTACACCCAGCCCTTTAACTGCTGCTTTCGTTTATCCGGATCCAGCATACGATAGGTTACATTAACCACATAGTAGTAAGTGCTGTTGCTTAAGCGCTCACCATTGCTGGCGCAGCCATCCCAGCGGATGTAGATATCCGGCTCGGCCCTGTTGGCAGAATTATAGCTGTACACTTCCTTACCCCAGCGGTTATAAACGGTGAACTCCACGGCCTCCACAAAGCGGGGACACCTGTAATAGAGCTCTGGCCTACCTGCTATTTCGTCGCTTAGCGGCGGCCTTAGTACATCATTCATCCCATCGCCGTTTCTGGTGATCACATTGGGCAGCCAGTAGTTAGGACAGTTGTCGCGCATCACTACATTGCTGGGCTCGTTTAAGTTGCCACTGCGGTCCATTGCCCTAAGGTAGTAGTAACCAGCTGGGTTGTCCTGCACTTGATGTACAAATCGACTGGTGGTGGAGGTACCTATCACTTCAAAATCAGTTCCATCGGGGGAGTAGTAGATCTGCCAGTAGGCCAGGTCATCACGACACAGCCCATCGGTATTGTTCTTCCACTCCAGCACGTTTTCAAAGCTGGTGTTGCCGCAGGGTGTTTCGCGGATGAACTCCTCACAGGTGTTAAGATTCGTTAACTCAAACTCCAGGGGCGGACATGGTGGTATGTCATCCTTCAGGTAGGAGCACACCTGCTGTGAAGAATTTAGCAGGGGCTCAGGCACGTTGGGATTGCTGTAGCTCCCTGAGGTAACTATATAGTAACAGTACTCCACATCGTCCTGCAGCGGACCCGTACCTGCATCAGTGCCATCATCTATATAGGTAAAATCAATCTTCAGTATATTCACCTGTGCTATCCGCACCAGTTTGTCCGGATCATTAGAGTCTACCCTGTTTCTGTATATATCGTGCAGCGGATACTGGCTTGCGGAATTCGTCCAGGGTACCTGTGCCTTCCAGTTAAGGGTAATGTTTTTCTCGCCTGGTATAGGCTCCACCCTTACGGTAGAGGCGGTGCTGGAACTGTCGAATTCAACGCCATTGGCATCCTTCAGCATCAAATAATAATTGTACACCAGGTTTTTGGTATTCAGTTCTGCACTTTGGTCGATAAAGACTGTATCCTTTAGGTTAGAAGCAATGCGGGTATAGGCACTTCCCCGATAACCTTCTGCCCTGTAGAGATCATAGTGGTAGGGCTTGGCCACCTCTTCTGCTGTAAGTTCGGGATCTGGCATCCAGCGCACCAGAATCTGGCCGTTGGTAGCAGAAGTTTCTTCTACGCTAACATTCATAATCAGCGGTACTTTAGCGGGCAGTGTGACACACAGCTCATCGGAAACAAGGCTCTGCCCGCCATCGGGCTGAGGAAACTCATAAGCGGGGCTCTGATCACATTCGAGCTGCGGGAATTCTGCCACAAAGCGGTAGCAATAGGTGGCACCAGGATTCAGTCCCTGCCAATTATCATTATCAACAAACGGAAATTCGTCTGGCTTCCGAACATCCACCAACTGGTATCTATGGTAAGGAGGCATGCCTGAAACACAGGTATCGAGAGGAATGTCTATACTGCCTTCCCGCCTCCACACCTGAATTCTCTGCACATGACTGCAGCTATAGGAGTTTCTGTCAAAATTCACCTCAGCGGCTCTGTTGCCAATTGGCCGCAGGTTCTCTACTACCGGTGGCGGTGCCACTACGCGTATGTTCAGGGTTTTGATGTCGGTGAGGCTAACACCACCACCTCTTAAATCCCTGGCCCTGATAACCACCTGGTAAGGTTGACTGCGCACATCGACACACTCGGTTTGCCAGGTGAAGACTGACTGTCCCGGAGTGTTCACACCGGTTCCGCCGGAGAAAGTAGCCCCCAAATTAAACACCCCACCATAGACCATTAAGTCAACCTTGTCGCCATCTGGATCACTTACCCAGATATTCTCCTCGATCTTCTCGCCTGCCACCACACAGATCTCTTTTGTAAATTCCAGTACCGGAGGAGTATTATTGTTATTATCTCCCACAATGATCAGCATATCGCGCATTACATAGCCCAGAGAGTGGTATTTTCCCTGCACCTTGCGCCACTCCTCAATCAGGAAAGCCACGTTGTATTCACCTTTGGTGCCGGGGGTGTTCCACACCAGGTCTCCGGTAAACTCATCCAGCGTCAGGGTTGGAAGCTCTCCTGTTAAGGTAGTACCATTTCGTGCATCGCCGGGAGGATAGGTTTCGTGCGGGAAACGATAGTTGGCTACCGGCACATTGCGGTCCTGGCGGCAAATCACCAGCCGGTAGGAAAGGCTATCGCCGTCAATATCGTAAGCGCCGGGATTGTGCAGGTAAAGCTTACCTACAGCTGCCTTGTCTACAGGTGGTACCAGCAACTGCGGCGTATTGTTCACCCCAATGAATGGATCGATCACTATCACGGTCTCTATATAAAATGGCATGTTTACCGAATTGTCCATGTTCAGGACGTTCTCATTTCTGTAAAACTCCCGGAAGGAGACGATGTATGTTCTGGCAGAGGGGAAGGTATGCCGTACCTTCAGCTCATAGACCCAGGTATCTTCGCTTAGTCGTGTGCGCGGAATTTTGTCACCATCATTATTGATCACCAGTGAAGTTCCATCGCCATAATCGAGGGTACCATTGCTACCAAAAATTACCTCCGAATCAGTATCAGCATACCCTCTAAGAGTAATTTCATAGGTAAGGCCCTGGGAACAGATACCTCGGGCGGTAATCTCGCCGGCTCGGATGTGGGTGGCTGTGGCTTGATTTGCCAGCAAAAGGCAAAATGCCTGGAGTAATAGAGTTCGTAAATATAAAAGGCTTTTCATGCTCGGTTAAAAATCACTCTATCTCATATTCTACCGTAGCAGCCGTATGCTGGGCCCAGAGGCAGGTTTTTTGCTTAATATAACAAAATACCTATTGAAAAGAAAGTTAGGCTAAGCAACCACTATCATGCTTATTCTGGTTTAAGCAAAATTCCTTCTTTCAGACTACCGACGAGTAAAAAATAGCCCTGTTGATCAGAGATGCTGTTTTAAAGCTCCTGTAGCAGTTAGAATGGAATCAGTACCCGTGTCTTTATGAAAACCTAAATAATGATTGTATGAATACTGGTATGAAGAGAAAGAGATCGGCACAGCAACTCTTTTTTAACATTTCACCTTACCATAGCATTGTTTTAAGTGGAAGTGTGTACAGTTCTATCAATGGTACTAATTTAGAGAGTATCTGTTGTTACTTTTTAACCGCTTCCAGCTAAAGCGCAGGCACCGATTAAGTAAATTGAAAGCGCTGTAGCTTAAAATTCGCTTGTTGGTTGTTATTTGTTTCCTGCTCTGGCTGAACACCATTCAAAATATATAAAAAATACACACTTCCCCTTGGGATATTTTTGCTACCAGTGACTCTACTATATAAGGAGCACAGAACGAATGTTTGATTGCATCCCGTACTTTTTTTTTCGTGAGGTTGAAGAAGTACTGGTTACGCTTAACCCGGCTTAAATGTTGGTTGGTTAAATGAACAAATGGTTTGCAGTGTATGCCTTTTTCTGTGGTTGGTTTAAGGGCATTAAACCGGGGTGGTTTCCGGTGCATGTAAACCATTTTGGGTAAGCGTTTATAATTCGGCTGCGGGCATGGCCCACAGCCGAATTTTACATTAATGTCATAGTTACAAGAGCATAGATGGATGAGGCCAGGGCTGAGTAAAGAAATAAGTGATACCCCTCCTCCTATATAAAGTGCTGAAAGGTATTTTAACTAACGGGTCGGAATAAAGGTGGAATGGCTTCAGCTTGCTTGATTCTGTAAATCCGGAATACATCTTTACGCAGAAACCATTCCTGACATTGAGCATCATGATTAGGAGCGGTTTATTGTTAAGCTCACTTAGCAGATACTGCTTCTGGAGTTTCACATGCTGAAACTGCTAAGACTGAATTGATTCTTGTTCAACCCTGGAGATATGAAAAACACAAGCACTTTAGCAGGCACCGCAGAGGAAGCCCCTGATAAAAAATTATTCTGGGCCTGCTTTGTGGCCCTGGTGACTACTTCTTTTGGCTTTATTCTGCGCGCACTCACCCTGCCGCAATGGGGTGAAGAGTTTAACCTCACCAACACTCAGATTGGCGAGATTGCAGGTGTGGGGCTCTGGCCTTTTGCCATCAGCATTGTGCTCTTCAGCCTTATCATTGACCGCATAGGCTATAAGAATGCCATGATCTTTGCCTTTGTCTGCCACCTTGCCTCGGCAGTACTCACCTTCTTTGCCACCGGTTACTGGTCACTCTACATTGCCACCTTTATTGTGGCCCTGGGCAATGGTACGGTTGAGGCAGTGGTGAACCCGGTGGTGGCTACCATGTTTCCCCGGGATAAAACCAAGTGGCTGAACATGCTGCATGCAGGCTGGCCGGCAGGCCTGGTATTAGGAGGTATTATGGCGCTGCTGATGGGTGCCGAAACCAGCTGGAAACTGAAAATGATCCTCATCCTGCTGCCCACCATTGCCTATGGTGTGATGATGTTTCCACGGCGCTTCCCTATTAACGAGCGGGTAAAAGCAGGTGTCTCTTACCTGGATATGCTCAAGGAAGTAGGCATAGGTGGTGCCCTGGTGGTATCGGCACTCATTGTATTTCAGGTAGGCTCTATCTTTGAATGGAGCTTTCTGACCAACATCATCATTACCCTGGCCCTTGTTTCTATCTTTGGCTTCTATGTACGCAGCTTCGGGCAGCCCATCTTTATCATCCTGATTTTGCTGATGATTCCCCTGGCTACCACAGAGCTGGGCACCGATAGCTGGATCTCTGAACTGATGGCTCCGGAGATGCGCAACATCGGCATACAGGCGGGCTGGATCCTGGTCTATACCTCTGCGATCATGGCCGTGCTGCGCCTTTTTGCAGGATCTATCATTCACAGAATATCTCCGCTGGGCCTGCTGGCAGTCTGTTCTGCAGTTGCCGGGGCAGGGCTGCTGCTCTTATCGGTATCTACCGGGGTAATGGTGCTGGTAGCTGCCACTATTTTCGGGCTGGGTAAAACCTTCTTCTGGCCCACCATGCTGGGCGTGGTAGCAGAGCGCTTTCCCAAAGGAGGTGCCTTAACGCTAAATATCACCGGAGGTGTGGGCATGATAGCCGCAGGTGTGGTAGGCGCTGTGATCCTGGGCTTTGTGCAGGACAAAACCATAGACACTAAGCTGGCCACCTATGATGTGGAAAACCAGACCACCCTGCATACCAGCTTTGCTACAGAAGAGAAGACCAGCATATTTGGTGATTACCGTGCTGTAGACCTGGTGAAAGTTGCCGGGGCAGATGAGGAGATACAGTTCACCATTCAGTCTATTTCAGAGCTGGCCAAGAAGGAAGCCCTGCAGACCATTGCCATTTTTCCTGCCTTTATGCTGGTGGTGTACCTGTTGCTGATCCTGTATTTCAAATCTAAAGGTGGATATAAGGTGGTGGTGCTGAAGGAGGGTGCTATCCAGCAGCAGGAGGAGTCCCGAAAAAACTTACTCGACGAAGATCCTGCTGTAGTGGCGTAGCCATCAGTAGCTTATTCCTTGTGGAGCTAATGGGGCCTCTGGCCCCTCCTCCACTTCCCGCATCAATACAATCCAGCCAAAAAGCTGTCAAGTCCTGGTGTAAATACCCATCACATGCCCATAGATAGGACGCAAATCATTAAAGCCAGATACAGGAAGTCCTGACAGTATGATGTAGATAGGAAGTGACGGGTTACTTCTGTAGCCGGTCATTAATTTATAGATGATAATGGTGGCTGGTATTGTAATTTGTAAGGGGGCAGCAGATTCTCCGCTACTCTATCCCTGCTTTAGCGGGATTAGCTTGCAGACTGGCCATTTCCAATGCCCTGGTGGTAACATAATACTTGCTTAGCATATTGGGCACTTCCCATTCAGGTAATTCCCCTGCTGCCAAATACTCCAGGTATTGTTTAGCAACCTCTTTGAAATGGGCTTCATGTCCGTTTCTGTAATTTTGGGGAATAACAACCTTCCACTGGTTTTCCTGGCTTTCCTTCCTCACCTGAATGCCTGGATATTTCTGCTGAAGCTTTGCCAGGCTTTGTTGCAGGTCTGCTCCAAAAGCAGTCAGGTCAGCGCCATCCACTGCTTCTATGTATAATTCAGGCTGAAAATGCTCTTCCTTTCCCTGGCGGATTATTAGATTGGCTTTGGAGCCCCTCATGATAGAATAATGTGTGTCTCCGTTTCCTTCCGGAGCTTCAAAATTCCAGATCACAGAAATTCTGGCATGAACATCCTTAATTTTATAATTAATTTCCCCATTGCTGAACACCTTAAGGGTATTGTCGCTGGCAACATCCTTTTCCAGATAGCCGGGATAGGTAGTTAACCCGGTAACTTTCCCAAACTGGGCAGGTGTTAATTCGGTGGTCCAGCGCCGGGCGCTGATCATTTCAATATCATCTCTGTAATTAATGATCTGGGCAGGAAAGCATTCCCACTGAACAAGATCTACAAGGTGGGTCGTTACATCTACAATGCCATTTCCCTGCTGTGCTACATCAAAAAACCAGCCTGGTCTTACCAGTGGCCTGCCAGACACATTCTTATAAAAATGATGCACACTCTCCTTTGTTACTGCCGGGTTCTCCGGACTTCCTTTTTCAAGTTTACCAAAAACACGGGGCAGCATTGAAAATTCTTTCTGCAGCAGGGTGGAAATTTCAAAACGCTCGGTCATGATATCATATAAAAGAACATTGTTCTTTTCTGCTGAAGCAAATGATGCTTTCAACAGCTCAAAACCTTCGGTGTCTATGGCCATTGGTTTATCGGCCAGCACATGAATACCTGCATCAACAGCAGCTTTTATGTATTCTGTTTTTTTCTGATTATTCCCTGCAACCACCATCACATTTCCCGCTCTTTCATCGAGCATTTTTTGCAGATGGTCAGGACCTTTATAGATCTTCAGGTTCCAGTTTGTTGGTGCTGCAGCCCTTGCGTTGTAACTATCAATAGCAGTAAGGTATGCTTCCAGCTCCGGACCTTCGGGTGCATACACATGCACTACCGAATCTACCTGAGGATACACCGATTTTTGCACCAAAGCAGCATGAAAGTGGCCGGGGTTAAGAACCATCAGTTTAACTTCTTTACCGGCCCCGGTAAAGCCGGATATATTTTCCTCCATCTGAGCTTTTGTAGAACATGAAAAAGCAGTTAACAGGCTTAACAGACCTGCAACAGAAAATAAAGTGTTTTTACTTATCATCGGGCACTTAATAATTTTACGAGAAAGGAGGACATTTGCCTGCTCTATAGCTGCATACTGGTTTGCCTGTACTGTTGGACTAAAGCTGATAGTCTAAATCCTTTTACTGCTGTCAAAACAGAATATCAAAGGCAAATACATCAGTAAAAACAAATACTACTGACGCATGAGTCGAAGTAACAAACACACAAGCTGCTAAATGCAGGGTCTGGGCTGGTTTGTTTACAGGAACTCTGACAGGAAACTATACTTTAGGCTCCCAGCCCGGCTCATATGCTCTACCCCATAGCTTCTGGGCTTCTGCATTACCGATGATATGCCCGTTAGAAGGATCAATGTTCAAGACACCTCCCGAGCGCAGGGCTATATTTCCAAGCTGACAAAGCAATGTGCTTTGGTGGCCTCCTACTATATCTGCATTTAACCTTGCTCCCTTATTTATAGCATTGAAGAAATTCTGGATGTGAATGGCATCCAATGCCTGTGATGGATCTCTTAAGTCATGTCCGTCAACCACAGTTTCACTTGCCACCTCTTTAACAACATTATTCTTCAGGTCGTAAATTTTATAAGAGTTTTCGCCATCCAGTAACATAGAACCTGTCTCTCCATAAAACATTACCCCGGCGCCTGTTCCTTCAATTGTTCTTCCGTTACAGCTACGCCCCTCCCATGTCATGCTGGTCTTATTGGGAAACTCAAGCGTTATAACCTGAGTATCGGGTGTTTCCCAATCATCCTGATAACGGTAACGGCCTCCTGCCGACGTTACACGGGTAGGATACTCCACCCCTAATCCCCAACGCATCAAGTCAACCATGTGGGTTCCATTATTCAGCGCTTCCCCGGTTCCCCAGTTCCATATCCAGTGCCAGTTATAATGGATCACATTATCCTTGTAGGGCATCCTTGGCGCCGGGCCCTGCCATAGCTCATAATCAAGCCATGCAGGCACCGCTACCACCTTGCCTATTCCCATTGATCCGCGATTGTTCGTGTACCAGCCTTTTGCAAAATAGGGCCTGCCAATCACGCCACTTTTCAATTGATCAATGGCCTCTATGATTTTAGACCAGGAACGGCGCTGGTTCCCCATCTGGATTACATTGTTATATTTGTTTACCGCTGCAATCAGCAGCTCACCTTCGTTAGGGTTATGGCTGCAGGGCTTTTCAAGATATACATGTTTTCCTGCCTTGGATGCCAGAATAGCGGCTGGGGCGTGCCAGTGGTCTGGTGTAGCAACCACTAAGGCATCCATGTTTTTACTTTCCAGGGCCTTCCTGAAATCTGGCTCTGCCTTAGGCTTTCTTTTCTGAATTTCGGCCAAACTTGCCATGCATTTTTCAGTAGCCCGTGAGTCTACATCAGAAATAAAGGTGACTTCGCAATTTGACTGTGACGCAAAGTTTTTAGCGAGCGCACGCCCCCTGCCGTTTACCCCCATCACACCTACATTGATCCTTTCGTTCGATCCAATAATGCTGGAGTAGCTTTTGGCGCTGAAAGCAGGTAAAACACTTGCTAAAGAAAGTGCTGCAGTACCAGTCACTGCCTTTTTTATAAAATCTCTGCGTGAATTATCGCTGATTACCATGTTGAGAACGGTTATATTTTTTATCACTTTATTGCTTGGATATTCCAGAACAGACCGCTGCTGCTGTAAAAAACCTGATCAGCCAGCGGACCCCTTTTGCTTTTTTGGCTTACTTAATGGAGCTGAATGTTTTTTTACCGAAAACTTTAAGGCCTATTCCGGCTACTTACTACCCCCATTTTCTAAAGCAATTAGCTACAGAGAATATTCAGGCTTCCAGTATTGTACTTTTTCATTTCGCATTGCCATATTGCCCATATGAACTGCAATAGCAGTAGTATTACCTGTTTCTACATTAGAAGCAGGCTGTTTATTATTTCTGATGCAGTCGAAGAATTCCACAAATGCATAATAGGTAGGAGAATCTTTCGGACCTTCCTCACTTGCCACAGCAATAGGGGTTGCTTCTCCCGGAGCCCACGACTTTTTCGTTGCCCCGGTAAATCCATCTACCGTGCCATGCTCAACCTTAGTATGTTCAGGAATAAGCAGTGCCTGATCATCCTGTATTTCAAGGGTAGCTTTAGTACCCAGTATGCGCATCGAAACCCCCTGATAAGCGTTTGTTAATATCGAAGTAACACTTGACTTCACGCCATTGGGATATTCGTACAGGGTACGGACATTATCGAAAATATCCCGGCCATCTTTCCAGTAATCAATCCCGCCAAACCCCGTAACTTTCGTAGGCGGACTGCCAAGAATCCAGTTTGCAATGTCTATCTGGTGGGAGCAAAGTTCTGCCATCAAACCACCTGAGTATTCCCGGTACAGCCTCCAGTTGATCAAGCGCTCCATTGCAGGGTCGGATACGCCTCTGCGCCAGCTGCTGTTACGGTTGTACTGGCTTTCAATATGGGTGATCTCGCCACACCAGCCTTTTGTAACGGCCTCGTAAACTTTATGATAAAAGGGAAAGGAGCGGTATTGATGGCCTACATGAAAAACAAGCCCCGAATTCCTGACCCTCCGAACCAGATCAATCGACTGGGGAATATCGTAGGTCATTGTTTTTTCCATGTATACATGCTTACCTGCCTCCAGTGCATCAACTCCCATCTGATGGTGCAGGTGAAGGGGTGTGGCAACAACCACTGCATCAATGTTTTTTTCTTCCAGCAGCTTTCTGTAGTCTATAAATGCTTTGGCACCTCTGGCTGCATGTTTCATTACTTTCTGCAGTCGCTCCGGTATCAGATCGCAGCAGGCAACCAGCGCTACGTCTGGTATTTCCTTCAGGAGCATGGCTATGCCCTCGCCCCTCCCCCCTGTACCAATAATGCCAATACGCAGCGTGTCTGTCCTGGCAGCCACAAAATCCATTGCCGGACTGGCTGATAAACCGAAAGCCGCCAGGCCCGAAGCCGCAGCGGCGCCTGTTAAAAGAAAGTGCCTGCGAGAGAATCTATTGCTCTTCATAGTAATCCTAATGTATTCAGAAGCTTTATTCGCCCCGGCTTAATGCTGTAAACGCTGCCAGCAAAGGCTTTTATACCCGGCAGGAAGATCCCAGAGCACTCTATAGACCCTGTAAAAGGCCAGTAAGCCCTGGAACAGCATGGTTTACACAGAACTGCTCTATTAATCAGACCCTTTCAGGGGGGATAAATCCCATCCTGAAATTATTAAAGTTGAGCAATCAGGCTCTGAATTCACGAATGGCACCTTTATAGCATCGCCTATAGCTGTTTTATTTTTATGTTTCTGAAGTACACCTTGTCCCCATGGTCCGTCAGCAAAATATGCCCCCGCTCCGACTCCCCGTATGCATCGTAATTTTTGAACTTTGTAGCTTTTTTACGTTCCCGGAAATCCTGGCTTCCCCTGTTATAGCTTAATACCTGTACGCCATTCAGCCAGTGCTCAACTTTTTGGTCTTTGGATACGATCCTGCCTGTATTCCATTGTCCGGCAGGTAATAGGTTTTTATCTGTGGGAGCATACAGCAGATAAAGGGCTGCAGCTTTCTCCCTTTCATCTGCCTGGTCTTTCACATCAGGATTGGTATAATCATCGATAATCTGATATTCCGGACCATTTGTTACCACCTTCCCGCTTTCCTTATTAGTCAGTTTACTTACATAATACTTTATGCCACTATTGGCAGCCGGCGTCATGTTAAATTCAAACCTAAGGTCAAAGTCAGCATACTCCTTCCTGGTCATGATGTTCCCGCCCTCTGCCAGCACCAGTGCTTCATTTTCAATTATCCAACCGTTTTCAGGAAATGTATCACTGCCAACCCCGGTCCATTGATCTGTGTTGGTGCCATCGAACAGCAGCTCCCAGCCATCGGCCTCCTCCTCTGCGGTTAATGCGTTTGGTGCTGCAGCTAGTGAGGTAAATTTATCTGGATTTGATGCCGCCTGCACTCCGGCATCTGCGGTTGAATTGTTGGAAGAACAGCCAAATAAAAAGCTTATGGAAGCGAACAGTAAAAAATTCTTCATAACATCATTCATTTATATTTCAAGCTTATTATTCTGCAGGGAGCTTATGCTGTACTACTTCTCAGGCAAGGCAAAAGCAATGTAGCTATCTCCGGATTTGGTCTTCAGGTAACCACCGCCACCGCATGCAATAACTACATACTGTTTGCCATTTGCCTGGTATACAGCCGGGGTAGCATAAGCCGCTGCTGGCAATTTCGTTTCCCACAGCAACTCCCCTGTCAGCTTGTTAAAAGCCCTGAACTTTTCATCTTTTGTTGCGGCAATAAACAGGAGACCTCCTGCTGTTACCACAGATCCACCATAGTTTTCGGTACCGGAGTGTATACCTTTTTCTTTCAGCTCCGGGTATTCGCCTAAAGGAGTTTTCCATACAAGCTCCCCAGTATTTAGGTTGATGGCACTTAATGTACCCCAGGGTGGTGCTACAGCAGGGTATCCTTCCTGTGATAAAAATTTATTATATCCGGTAGCGATGTACTTTAGCTTAAAATAGGGACTTTTTTCTTTAGCGGCACTTACAAACTTCTGCTGCTGCTTTGTTTCCAGGTTAAGAATGTAGGAGGCTAATGCATCTTTCTCACCTTCTGTTAACTGTGAAAAAGCAGGCATCTTGTTCCTGCCCGTAGAAATCAGGTTTTTGAACTGCGATTCATTAAACCTTTTTTCCAGCCCCACCAGAGAGGGGTTATCGCCAAGGGCAGGATTACCCTGGCCGCCCGTTCTGTCTATACCATGGCAGCCTTTGCAGGTTGTTCTGTATAATGACATTCCAGCCTCCAGGTTAGTCTGTTCTGAAGTTTGTTTTTCATCCTCCACCTCTACCATGGTTAATACATTGGCCATTTCATTGGCGTTTACATAAAGAATGCCTGTGGCTGGGTCAAAGGAACTACCACCCCATTCTGCGCCACCACTGTAGCCAGGAAAAACAATGGTGCCCTGCTGGGAAGGGCCATTCCACATATTCCCGGTTTTATAGGTAGCCAGCCTTTTTTTTACCTCCTGATAGGAAGAATCGGGCAGATGAGGATTAATATCTGCCTCTGTTAGTGTTTGCCGTACAAAAGGCTGATAAAAAGTTGGAACAGGTTGTGTGGGAGACAGTCTTTCACCCACAAGATCTGTATCGGTTGGCACCGGAACCTCCTCGATAGGATGTACAGGTTTGCCTGTTTCCCGCTCCAAAACATAAATAAAACCGGTTTTTGATACCTGAGCCACAGCATCTATATCCTTACCGTCCTTTGTTACAGTAACCAGAGAGGGGGCAGTTGGCACATCACGGTCCCACACATCATGATGAACAGTTTGGAAATGCCATTTTAATTTTCCTGTTGCTGCATCCAGTGCTAACAGGGAGCTGGAAAAGAAGTTATTGCCCAAACGCATTCCACCATAAAAATCATAATTGGCAGAACCAGTCGGAGCAAAAACAATCCCTCTTTCTTCATCCAGGCTAAAGCCTCCCCATACATTGGCGCCCCCTATGTATTTATAAGCTTCTTTGTCATCCCAGGAGTCAAAACCTTCTTCGCCAGGCTGAGGTATGGTATGAAACCTCCATCGAAGCTTGCCTGTGTGAACATCATAGGCCCTTATATGACCCGGAGCTGCTTCCCGTGCCTCCGATATGCGGGATCCCATAATGATTAAATCTTTATAAATGATACCGGGAGTGGTGTTGGATACATGTAAATGGTCGGCATCTCTTCCCAGGTCATCATGCAGATCAATGAATCCGTCAGTTCCAAAGCTTTTAACAGGTTTTCCGGTATTTGCATCTATACAATACAACAGATGCCCCCCTCCGGGAGTATAGAAAATACGTTTGTCGCCATTTTCACCTTGATAGAATGCAAGGCCTCTGGATGTATTCACAACAAAGGCAAAATCTCCCATTCCCCAGTTTTTACCTTTTGTTCTGATGTAAACCGGATCATATACCCATTTCTCCTCTCCTGTAGCTGCATCAAGTGCAAACAGCTTTAGCTTAGGCGAAAGGCCGTAAAGAACCCCATCCACTACAATAGGATTCGTTTTCATCTCGCTGGTTGAATCGGCATCTTTGGTATGATACTCCCAGGCGATCCGGATCGATTTAACATTGTTCGTATCAATCTCAGTCAGGCTGCTATACTTGATATTCTCCTTATTCCCGCCGTACACTTTCCAGTCCTGGTAAGAACTTTCTGTATCTGCGCTACAAGAAGCTATCAGGAATGAGAGAATCAGGAAAAATGTATACTGCCCCCCTGGCTTTATAGTAGTGATCATCTATTAAGAGATTAATTTTTAATAAATATTGAGTTACTGTTTAATCGCTTCCAGCCAGTAGATTAATTAAACAACTGATTATCAGTACTCTCAGTAATTATGCTCTGTACATGTTTTTTCAGTTGCTGAAAGACTGCTTTTGCAAATCTTCAGCCCTGGCAGTTTCCGTTGGTGCCCTTCTTTGGCATTGAGTACAGAAAAACAATAGCGCAAGATGATTGCAAATATTTTTGTACAAACTACCTAATCTGCAATAATTGCATTATTTATCCAATATAGAATAAATTTTAGTTTTGGTAAAGTAAAAATCAACAAAAAATATTATTTAACGCTAAACAGGGAGCAGGTATGGCATTACAAACACCACCCTAGTGCCGATTAAGCTCTGGAATTGCTACTACTGATTTAATACTTATTCTCTACTAACAGAGGTTGACCTTAAAAGCAAGTGCAACATCTAAACAATGGGTACTGCAGGTCTTGCACTGGGGCAGCTTTTATGTATAATGACAATTTAGATGTTACGCCTGGAGAAACGCAGGGAGCGGCACAAGCAGGATTGTGTCAGGCTTTATGGCAGCCACTTCAGGCTTACCTAAGGTGCTTGCAAATGCCGGGCCTGTTAAAAAACCAGTTGCTATATTCCCATTTACTCCCTCAGGCTTTTAAGATATGCTATTGTTTGCGGTACCTGAACAGTTATACTGCTACTTTCATCTTCAATAAAGTAATGCCTGATCCCTACTTTTTTAGCTGCTTTAAGTACTGCAGGGATATCAATCTGGCCGGTGCCCAGTGCTACATCATTTTCCTTAGAGGTAGAGCCGGTCTGGCCAACCACCACACCTTTCTTCAGGTCTTTTAAATGCATCAGCTTCCAGCGGCTGCCGTATTTTTCTAATAGTTTAACCGGATCGGCCCCGGCAAAGTAAGCCCACAAAATATCCAGTTCAAATGATACATCTTCCGGATTGGTGTTTTTGACCATGTAATCAAAGAAATTGCTCTCCTGGTAAGGCCGAAATTCATAACCATGAATATGGTAGCAAAATGTTAAGCCATTTTCTCTTAAGATCTTTCCTACCCTGTTAAAATCTTCCACTGCTTTCTGAGCATTTTCAATCCCAAAATTATTTCGGGGATGTGGTATCCAGGCTACCATTACATAAGAGGCACCAAGAGTTTTAGCCTTTTTAATAAATTCTTCCGGATTTGCCATCAGCTCATTATAGCCTGCCCCCATGGAAGGAATTTTAATACCCCGTTCATCCACCATTTTTCTAAACTCTTCTGGTGTGGTGCCTTCAGGATTGCTTCCCTCCAGTTCTGTAATCCCTAATGCCTGAATGGTATCCAGGGTAGCAGCTACACCATTTGGAAAACTATTTCTGTAGGTATAGGCCTGCACCCCTAAAGGGGCTGTGTACAGGGGCTTTCCCGACTGAGCAAAAAGGCTTTCGGCATCTGCAAAAGCCGCGGCTAAGAGCAACACTAAGCAAAATATTTTTTTCATAGTATAAATAATTTAATGAAACCAAACAGAGGATATTATTTCCGACGTCTGATATTTCCTATCTGACTTCTCCTCCCCTATACATTCTTTTTCTTCTTTTCTTTAACGGCATAATCAACTGCTCTGGCAGTAAGCGCCATATAGGTTAAGGAAGGGTTTTGGGTAGCAGTAGAGGTCATGCAGGCACCATCGGTGACAAATACATTTTTACAGGAATGGAGCTGATTCCATTTATTGAGTAAAGATGTTTCAGGGTCATTTCCCATACGTACACCCCCCATTTCATGCACATCTAATCCGGGGGCATGCCTGGAATCGTGGGTCTTGATGTTGATAAAACCTGCTTTGGTGAACATCTCCGTAAGCTGCTCAAAGTAATCCTTCACCATTTTGTCGTCGTTTTCATCATAGTCAATGGACACCCTGAGCTGTGGCACCCCCCAGGCCTCTTTTTTTCCAGTATCCAGGGCCACATAACTACTTTCCTTTGGAATAGTCTCTCCCATCATATGAGAACCTACATTCCAAAGTCCTAATTCAGGATTTAACAGGTTTCTTTTTAAATCTTCTCCATGGCCTTCTTCGTTTCTTACAGAAGATCTTCTGGCATAGAAACCCGCAGCATACCCTCTTAAAAAGCTTGTTTCCTGCTTATGCACATTCCGGAAACGCGGAATATACAGGCTGTTAGGCCTGCGGCCATCAGTAGTAAAATCCATAAAGCCCTCATATTCCGCCTTCACAGAGGCCCGGTAATTATGGAAGGCCATATATTTACCTAGCAAGCCATTATCATTCCCTAAACCATGAGGAAAACGGCTGGAGGTAGAATTCAGTAATATAAGATTCGTATTCAGGGCAGCTGCATTTACGAAAATGATGTCGGCATAGTATTCCATCATTTCCATCGATTCAGCATCTACAACCCGCACGCCTGTAGCTTTTCCTTTTTCCACGTTGTAGATAATGGAATGCACTACCGAATGAGGGCGCAAAGTCATGTTGCCGGTTTTAGCTGCCCACGGCAAAGTAGAGGCATTACTACTAAAATACCCGCCCAGAGGACAACCCCGCTCACAAATGGTTCGGTGCAGGCACTGTGTCCGCCCCTGCTGCAGGTGGATATCGTTCGGTTTGGTAATGTGTGCACAGCGTCCTATAATAACATGCCTGTCTTTATATGCACCTGCAATCTTTTGCTGAAAATAGCTTTCCACGCAATTCATTTCATGAGGAGGAAGAAATTCGCCATCGGGTAGTTCGGCCAGCCCGTCTTTATTACCGGATATACCCGCAAATTTCTCCACATGTGAATACCAGGGCGCCAGGTCGGCATAGCGGATAGGCCAGTCTACTGCAAATCCATCACGGGCAGGCCCCTCAAAGTCAAAATCGCTCCAGCGCTGGGTCTGACGCGCCCAAAGCAAAGACTTACCCCCCACCTGATAGCCCCGGATCCAATCGAACGGTTTTTCCTGCACATATGGGTGCTCCTTATCCTTTACAAAAAAATGCTCGCTGCCTTCATGAAACGCATAGCATTTGCTAACGATCGGATTTTCTTTCCGCACCTCCAGCGGAAGTTTTCCCCTGTGCTCAAACTCCCATGGCTTCATAGAGGCAGTCGTATAGTCGGTTATATGCCGAACATCCCTCCCCCGCTCCAGTACCAGTGTTTTCAGTCCCTTCTCCGTTAGCTCTTTGGCAGCCCAGCCACCACTTATACCTGATCCGATTACAATGGCATCAAAGCTTCTTTTTTTTGCTGCATCTATTGATAAGTTTGCCATTTTGTCTTTATAATGTTTGTTTAACAGGAACGCAGCCATAATAATGGCCAGGTACCATTTGATAACCTGCATGATTGGTCATGACCCATTCTGAGGTTATATATCCCTGAATAGTAAGCCCTTTAAGTAAGGTATAGAATTCTTTAACAGACACCTCCCGGGAAGATTCCAGCATTGTTAATATGGCCGACTGCTGGCTGAAATTTAAAGCAGGATACCCCTTCCCGAACTTGTCTTTTGCCAGTTCTTCAACCTTATCCAGGCCATTGAAAAATATTTTCTGTACTTCCGGCTCATGGCAGTCTGCCACCATTCTTTTCATGTAGAGATGCACGTCTAAATCCTTTGCTCCGGGAGTATCTGTAGCCGGTATCAGGGTTTGTACCATACTGGCCAGTAGAACATCCTGTGTAGGTGACAAAAAGGACTGAACTACCTCAGCAGAAGATGTAGTACTTTGGTCGCAGCCAGGGAAAAAAACTACCCCGGCAACAACCACTGCCAGGCTTTTAAGGGCTATGCGTCTGTTCATAAAAGATAGTTAGATCAGGACAGGGTTTTTATCATCGGGGGGTCCAGGTATTTTCTGCATACCATCGGCAGCATCAAAGGTCTCCCTGGCGTAATGGCAGACTTTCACCACCACTAACACAGTAGCTGTATTTGTGGCTTTTACCTTACCGTCTCTTCCTGCTTCTGCCATATCTCTTTTCCTGTACATCATTATAAAATTCAGCCTTTCGGAGGGTATGTAAAAACAATTTCCAGCCAGTCGCCACTGTATTTAACTGCTTCTGTCTGAAATGGAATCAGGAATTTATCTCCTTTTTTGAGGTTTATCTTTTCTGAACCAGCCTCTGCCACGCCTTCGCCATTGCTGACAATACCAACGTGAAAACCTTCCGACCTCCGGTTATAGTTACCGCTGACATTCAACTGGTGGACTGAAAAACAGGAAGTATGTTCGCTGCTGATCAGGATAGATTCCTCAAAACCTGCCTCTTTGGTGATGACTGCTGGCCTGCAAAAAAATTTCTCCCTGATCTGCTCAACCGGCCTGGAGCTGAAATCAATCATGTCCAGGGCAAAGTCAACATCCCGCCCCATAAAGCGGGCCTCCTCGGGCAGTACATAACCGCCTCGTTCAAACTCCAGCCGCACAACAAAATCAGTTGGCTCCATAATTTCAATCATGAAAACGCCTTCTCCGATGGCATGAGGGAGCCCCCCCGGCACAATAAAAACATCTCCGGCTTTTACAGGAATTTTCTCAAAACAGGAAAGCAACCGCTCCTGATCCTGCTCCAAAACCGCCCGCCTGAACGCTTCTTTCGATAAAGGGTGCTGAAACCCCAGGTAGATATAAGGCTCCGCGACCTCGCTTCTACTACCCAGTATTACATACGCTTCTGTTTTACCGGAATTACTGTTGAGATATTTTTGGGCAAACGGAATGGTAGGGTGGGCCTGAATATGAAGTCGAATGGCAGAATCCAGAAACTTAAGCAGGAACTGCGTATTAGCCCCATATTTTTCATAGTGTCTCCTGCCCAGTATTGCTTCCGGAAACTCTTCCATAAGCATTTTCAGGTAATAGAGTTCTCCGTTTATCTCTACTTTAGAAAGCCCCTCCTGCTGAAAATCCTCCCGGCCCTTGTTAACAGCACGAGTGGTAGAAGCAATCCATTCTTCGGCAAAATGGCTGTCGGAGGGTTCAGCACTACCAGAGAGTTCATCAAGCGTTTTGCCTCCCGGGTAGGTTCGCCATACTCTGTTGGGAGGTGTAAGCAACAGGATATCAGGAATTTTCATATAATGTTTTTCTTCAGTTACAGACTTCTTATTGTATCAAACAGTCCTGAATAACTCATATAGCTCATCACCACTGCAAAACCCAGTATTGAAAACAAAACGAGATTGGTAATCCAGTTAAAGGAATGTTCATGCATCAGCAGCTTTTTATTACCCAGGTACATGATGCATGCCACGGTAACAGGTAGTATCAGCGCTCCAAAGGCCTGAGATATGATCATGATAGCAATGGGTTTTGCATGAAATAAAGGAACGATCAAGCCCAAAAGAGAGATAGCCAGTACTATGATGCGATATTTTAATCGCTTCATGTCAGGCTTATTATGATGGTAATCATCCAGAAGCCAGGGCAAAAGCGTTACGTTTGGAAACTGCGATGACACCCCCGCTGCCACCAGGCCGAGCGTAAAGAGGGAAACCGCGAAAAATCCAGCCAGCGGCTCCATCAGGCTGATCATTTGTGTTACGTTATCCAGGCTTGCCCCTTTGGCATGCAAAGTTCCTGCTGCTGTTGCCATGATCGATGCACTTACTACAAACATCATGAATGATGAAAATATGGCATCTCTGCGTTGCATCTTCAGGTCTTTGTACGTCCAGCCCGCCTGATGCACCAAGGTTGTACGCAGAATGAATAAACCAGAAAATACAGTAGTGCCCACCATAGAGGCTATGATCAGAAAAGAGCTTTCTCCGGAAGCGGTATCAGGTATGCCCGGTATTAGTCCTCTGACAATTTCCAGGGGGGGAGGCATCAGGATAAAAAAGTTGATTAAAAAACATATTGCCATGATGCCTACGATCAAGGCCAGTGCTTTTTCAAAAAATTCAGGTTTGCCTTTCAGGAATAAAACATAAACCAGTAAAATAAAGAAAATGGCAAAGTAGATTGGTGCTATACCGTTTTCGATGAAATTCTTAGACCACTGGTAGCACACCTCCGATATAATCCCCATCACCCCTATTACACTGCCACATACATGTGCAGTGAGGGTGACAATAAAAAAGATGCCCACCCCCGGATGAATGTGCTTCCTGAATGCATTAAGGGCAGTTTCTCCGGAAACAAGTGCAAATTTACCGTAGAGGTGAATCAGCAGGAAGGTAATGATGCATGAGATTAGTATCGTCCATAGAAGTGACATGCCAAAATCTGTACCCGCTTTTGCCATGGCGGTTACACTACCGGTGCCTACTGTATAACCAAACAGAAAGATGCCAGGCAGGAGTGATTTAACAAGTTTCTGAAATGTCATTTTCCGGGTCTTTTTAGATTTTTCCTGCTCTTGTTTTAGCCGCTTTTTGTACCCGGCCCTGCACCAAAGAAATGCAGGCTCCTCAGCTTATCTTATTTGTAAACTGATATGCGGTTTGCTAAAACTAGAGCTCTCTAAAGCATATGACCCTTTTTGCCGCAGTTCTCCCAAGCCTGCAGCAATTGCGGCAAAAAAATAGCCTTCTTTTATTCTGCCATCAAATAAATAGCAACTACTGCCAGCATCAAACCCGCCATTACTACATAATGGGGGACTACTGAATATATGATCAGGGAAATTACTATGGTGATAACCGGCGCAAGGGCTGTGAGCGGCACAACAATAATGGCTTTACCATAACGCAAAGCATATACCAGGGCCAGTGCACCTATTGAATTCAGGATCTGGATCATTGCAGCAAGATAAGGCCCTTCAAAACCCCAGTTGATTTCCTGTGAGAAGTCCGTCATAAAAAGGGCTACCGGTATAAGCAGTACCGAAGAAAGCATCATATAAAAGAAAATGCTTTCGGCTTTCATGGTTTCGTTAGAAAACTTCATCACATACGCCTGTATGCCCCACATCAGAAACACAATGATGGAAAGCGCCAGCCATAGGTATCCTCTTACATTACCATCATTAGGCTCCTGGTATGACAGAAGCACCAAAGCAAGCAGTGCCAGTGCTATACCCGCCCAATGCCTCTTGTTAGTTCTTTCTTTTAAAAATACTGCCGAAAGAAATATAGTAATTACAGGAGACATGGAAATAACAGGAAACACAATATAAGCAGGCCCATCCCGCAGGGCCTGAAACAGGATCAGCTGTCCGCCAGCACCCAAAAACCCTATCAGCATACCTAATACAACTGATCTGGTACTATATTCCAGTTTCCAGTTAATGACGTTCAGTGCAACTAAAGCGCATGGTATCATGGTAAGGGCCCAGACTGAAAAACCCAATGTTGCCGGGAAACCAGCTTTTTCCGGAATTTCTATAAAGGCTCCCCAAACACCCCAAAACAACGTGGTTACCAGCGCAAAGGTAAGCCATGGCTTTTTTTGTCTGGTTAATACTGCTTGATTTTGCATTTTTTCAGATTGTCATTTATTGTATTCCAGTATTTCCCGCTTTGCTATCTTCTCCGGCTAAATTCCTAGATCTGTAATCAGGCCTTAATACAGCACTTCTATAAGAGAAGTGAGCAAGCAACATGCCTCATCATCTATTTTACTAATAAGCAATTGTGGTGCGCTTTTCACTAAAATCTGTCCGGATACCTGCTTCTTTCATCCTGAGCTTTGAAAATTCATCGGCCTGCTCCAGTCATTCGTAATTTTTGTCAGATCAGGATGCTAACAATGTGATTCAAAATTCCAGTGTGAGCGAATCAGTTTTAAGTACCTGCTCATAAGAGGAACTCTGGAGAGTTAGGTATCTCAAGATCTGACCCAGAAAACTGCTAACACACCCATCCCAAATAGCAAATTTTCATAATAGAATAAAAGGTATCTGAAATTAATATTTCACTAATCGTAAGCTCATGAAACTTTACATAACGAAATGAAAGAAAGGTATAGAAAATTTCACAGCTGCGCATAAGAAAAAAAATTTTAGCATAGGCCAGATCTGCTTTTTCGGGTCTTATATAAAATGGAGATATAATACCCCGATCTGGTATTTACCCTCCTGTAAATGTTTCCGCTATGCTCTTGCCTGGTTTGTATAAACTTGACCATTTGAGTGCAGGAGTTGAGCATCCAGGCGCTTATATGGTATAGCATGACCGTTTTATGGCATTTTCAAGAAGGTGAAGGCATTGAACTTAAAAAACTAAAAATCAAGCAGAAAGGCATTGCCGCTGCATAGGGTTAAATTATTCAATAAATTTTAAATCAAGTTAAAGAGGCATACTTTACTAATTATATTGATTATTACATGCCTTTTTTCAATAAATTTTGCAGAATCATCTTTTACTCGCATGAACAACAATAGTCTTACAGGCCGAAGAAACTTTATCAAAACCACTGCAATTGCTGGTGTAGGAGCATCTTTATTTACACCTAATATGCTTTTTGGAAAAGATGACAGAAAAGTAAGATTGGGCTTTATCGGTTTGGGAAGTCGGGGTCGGGGTCATTTTACCCGTTGCCTTCAGCGGAACGATGTTGAAATTAAAGCAATATGCGATATCGATCCGGAAGCCATCAGTATTTCTAAAAAAATGCTGCAGGAGGCTGGCATCAAAAAAGTAAACGTCTACGATAGCAGCGAAACAGCTTACCTGAAGCTGCTGGAGCAGGATAACATTGATGGCGTAATCATTTCCACACCCTGGCTCTGGCACACCAAAATGGCAGTGGCCACCATGAAGTCCGGCAAATATGCTGGTCTGGAGGTTTCTGCCGCTAACACACTTGAAGAATGCTGGGACCTGGTGAATACCTATGAAGCTACCGGTATGCCTGTGATGATACTGGAAAACTCCTGCTACAACCGTTACAGGATGGCAATCCTGAACATGGTTCGCCAGGGTCTTTTTGGCGAGCTGATTCACCTGGAGTGTGGTTACAAGCACGATTTAAGAGATATAAAGTTTAGCCCCGGCGTTTCTTTCGGACCCGGTTCAGTGGGTGAGGCCAGGTGGCGTACACAACATTCCATTGACAGAAACGGCGACCTCTATCCTACTCATGGCGTTGGGGTGGTAGCCAATTATATGAACATCAACCATGGGAATCGTTTTGTTTCTTTAACCTCTACCGCCTCAAAAAGCAGGGGTTTACATGATTACATTGTTACTAATGCAGGGAAAGATCATCCCCATGCAGATATAAAATTTAAACTGGGAGATGTGATCACAACTGTTATCAAAACAGCTAACGACGAGACTGTTGTGGTAACGCACGACACCAATCTGCCACGTCCATTTTCTCTGGGACTGATGGTACAGGGTACCAAGGGAATATGGATGGACATGGATCAGAAAATTTACCTGGAAGGAAAGAGTGAGCGGCACCAGTGGGAATCCTTATCCAATTATATGGAGCAGTATGACCATCCGCTCTGGAAGAAATACCATCATAAAGCCGAAGGTGCCGGGCATGGCGGCCAGGATTTCTTTGTGGTGCATGCTTTCGTAGAAGCCGTTAAACGCAAAGCACCCGCCCCACTGGATGCTTATGATGCTGCTGCCTGGAGCGCTATAACGCCCCTGTCGGAACAATCTATTGCCAATGGTAGCCAGCCTGTGGCTTTCCCGGATTTTACTAAAGGCAGCTGGATGAAAAATAAGCCCATTTTTGCCCTGAATGATAGTTATTAGGAGGGGTAAAAAAGACCATGCTAAGCAGATCCTTTTTCAAATACTTAAACCATGAGCAAACCAGCAATATGTAGTCTTATCCTGAACACCTTTTTCCTGTTGCTGCTGTTACAGGGCTGCTCTCAAAAAAGGATTTCAAGAACAGGATATTATAGCATGGATGATTTCGGTTCGATAAAAAAATACGATACCCACGTTCACATCCGGGAAGAAACAGACACGCTCTTTATACAGCAGGCACAGCAGGATAATTTTGTTTTATTGAATATAAACGTCAATTCATCTACAGGAAAGCCTGTACATGAACAGCAGGCATTTGCACTAAAACAAATAAAAGCCTATCCAAATCAAATTGCCTATGCCACTACCATATCGCTAAAAAACTGGAACAGTGAAAACTGGGAAAAAGAAACACTGGATTACTTGAAGGATTCTTTCTCTAAAGGGGCTGTAGCCGTTAAGTTGTGGAAAAACATTGGCTTAGAGCTCAAAGATACAAATGGTGAATTTGTAATGATTGACCACCCCCGCTTTGATCCTATTCTGAGTTACCTGACAAAAAATAACATTCCGCTGATCGGGCACATCGGGGAGCCTAAAAACACATGGCTACCCCTAACGGAAATGACGGTACACGGAGACAGGGACTACTTTACAGAGCACCCGCAGCAGCACATGTACCTACATCCTGAATTTCCATCATATATGGACCTGATCAACGCCAGAGACCGCATGCTGGAAAAACATCCGGACCTTAAGTTTATAGGTGCTCATCTGGGGAGCCTGGAGTGGAGCGTAGATGAGTTGGCCATCCGGCTGGATAAGTATCCAAACATGGCGGTAGACATGGCAGAAAGAATCTCACATCTTCAGTATCAATCCATCACAGAACGGCAAAAAGTGCATGACTTTTTCCTGAAGTACCAGGACAGGCTACTCTATGCTACAGACCTAAGATTAACAGCTGCAGACCTGGTGTTAAAGGGCGTAACTGATCCTGCAGACATACAGCAGCACGCCCATGAGGTTTGGCTAAGACACTGGCAATTTTTCACCACTGACCAGAGCATGCGTGTACCCAAAGTAGAGGGAGAATTCAGGGGTTTGAAACTTCCTACAGAAGTTATTGACAAGATATACCGCGAAAATGCAGAAAGATGGATTCCGGGACTTGCCAAAAACAATAAGTAATCATTTAGCAAGCATTCCGGTTTGTGGCTGCGCAACATCTGTTATGTGCCTCCAGCTCTTCCTGCTGAGGTAGTGAAAGCCAATCTATGCCGGGCCCTTCCCGGTAAACAGCTGGGAAGATGACCACAGCAACAAACTCTGCTCAGCTGCACAACCTTCACTCACTCACTCCATTTACCGCTCACCGGCTTACTACCTTTAAGGTTCCCTGCATTACATATGCATGGCCAGGGAAGGTACAAACATAGGTATATTCACCTGGCTTTTCCGGTGCCTGAAAATAGATGGTTTCGGAAGTTTCCGGCTGAAGCAGGTGGGTATAGTAAAGCACCTTATCTGTATCGGGAATGTAATTCTTTTTTGAGCCCTCCAGCCCTAATTTTAAAGCCTCCTCGCCAACTTCAACCGCCGTGTTTGGCAGCACCACCACCAGGTTGTGTAACATATCATCATCGTTATTGAAGGTTAGTTTGATTTTACTGCCTGCCTTTACTTCAATGGAGGCTAAGTCAAATTTCAGGCCTGGCTTTGTGCCTATGGTTATGCTCTGATCCGGGCCTTTGATCCAGGAAGCCGGCATTTTCGTTACTCTTTTAGCCTGAGGGCTAACCGCTTTTTTGACAGGATTAGGCTTTGGTTTTGGTGTGGCAGGCTTAGCAGTCTTCTTTGGGGCCGGGGTATTCGTTTGTGCATGCTGATGATGTGCAGGCGTTACGGAAGCAAATAAATTCCTGTCAAGTTTCTGGCCGGAAGGTATGTTGTTGAGGGTATAATACCCAACATCATGCAGTAAGGTTTGCTGCTGCCAAGACCTTAGCCCTTCCGCTTTAATTTCATGAATAGCTCCTTCTTCAAGCCCGTCTACCACCAAACGGGCGCTTAGGCTATCATCAGAAACTACCACGCCCCTAATTATACACGCTTCCTGATCTATCACAGGACTACCATATTCGTGGTGGTATTTGTAATTGAACTTTGTGATCTTGTAATTTTCAGGTTTACTCGCTGTAGATTTATCTACCGGAAGGGTAAATTCCAATTTGAAACCATCGGGCTGCGCTTTTACTGTTTTTATTTCGAAAGGTGTTTTTCCATTCCAAATCAAGCGCTGCAGGCCATAGGGGCTCTCGCCAGTGGCATTCCAGCCCCTGCTGGTCATGCCCACAAACATAGAACCATCGTTGCCCCACACCATCCGCAAAATACCGGAAGAAAAACCCTCGCGAAATGGGAAACAGACTCCCTGGTAAACACCATTTACTTTTTCCAGGTACACCCGCATGATTTTACTGTGCCCCTGGTCTCCTACAAACAGCTGACCCTCGAATGGCCCAAAACTTCCTCCTGTTCTATCTGTAATGATATCGGAAGTAGAGATACCCATCAAGCCATGCGGAAACCATACAGCGGGAGGTTTTATGCCAGGCACCTTTTTGGCTACTTCGTGTAAAGTCTCTCCGGTATCAGGTATATCCTCTGGCTTTAAGGTTAGCGGCGATCCCGGAAGATGCGACCAGGCAAGACCTGCAGGATTTCCCACGAAATCTCCCTGCTCAACATGCGTAATACGGCCAGAACCAACCCAGTCGCCCTGGTTTTCTCCGTAAAAAACATCACCCGCTGCATTAAAGCCATAACCAGCAGGAGAACGCATACCAGTCGCTACAGGCGTCATTTCACCATCAGGAGAGATCTTTAACATCCAGCCTCTCCAAGGCACCAAACTGGCGCCATGGCCAATCCAACTCAGGTTTAAGGTTACCAGCATGTTGCCATCCTGCGTGAACAGCGGACCATAGGAATACTCGTGGTAGTTGCCGGATAAAGGCCAGGTATAAACAGTTTCAAAGTTATCTGCCCTGTCGTCACCATCTTTATCAGTAAGGCGTGTTAATTCTGACCGCTGGCTTGCATAAAAATGCCCCCCCTGATAAGCTAGTCCCAAAGGTTCATGAAGGCCAGTGGCAAACAATGTAAAATAAGGTTTGCCACTACCCCTCAGGTAGGGATTATTGATCAGCCAGACCTCTCCCCTGCGTGTGGAAACGCCCAGCCTTCCATCGGGTGTTGGCGCAAGACCGCCTACCTCCAGCAGTACCCCTTCCGGAATAGGTATGTCAACAATTCTGTAGTAATCGCTTTCCCGGGCAGGTAAAGCTTTGTCGGGTTTTACAGCAGTATCCTGGGCATGCAGCTGAAAAGCACAGCAAAGCAACAGAAAGATGGAGCATAGCTGCCTTACTATACATGTCTCTGATCTTATTATCAAAAAGCTTACAGCCTGACTGATTTTGTACATTACCTCCACAGTTTTGAGAATTTCTTTAACGACCGGCATACAGTACCTGATCCCTTTAGCTGTTACCAGATCAAACTGTACTTAACTCTACCGGAGCCCTTATCTGCACGAACCGGTACTATTAGTTCCTGCCCATTTTCACGCTCCCGGATAATAGGTTTTGATTTTTTCGCCTCTTCCAGGCGGATGTAGTACTCGCCTTTATTGATGTTGTAAGCGCCATTATCGAGCCGGGTAATTTGCTGTCCTTCCGCAACCCGAACCCATAAGTTTGAATTTTCCCGGAGGTTGCTGAGTAAAATAGTGCGGGCCAGCGACTTACTATCATCTTCCGGGGCAATGTAATCCTCCACTGATACATTCTCCACTATATACCTGAATGTTGGCCGCCTGGCCTCATTCAGCTCATATCCTTTTATCCTGATTTGTGAGGTATTCAGGGAATCAGGCCAGGGGGTATTTTTATCTTTCAGGCTGGCCACTACCGGCGCACCGGAAAGCTCCACCACACTGCCCAGGGGAATCATTAACTGCGTATGTCCACGACTGTGCCACATAGGGGTAACATCTACAAAGTCTCCTTTCCAGATTTTAATAAGTGCCCCCTGCTGGAGGTCTACAGTATAATTGATATTCCCAGGCTCGCCTACAGATACAATATGGGTCTTTTTTCTGCCTGAATGCTGTATAAAGCCTCTTAGCACACGCGGTTCCTTCATTGGCTCCACAATAACAGGACTTATAGGTTCCGGATCTGGCAATGAGTTCACCGCATGCAAGGCATGTCTGGAAAAACCCGGACCCTCGATGAATAAACCCAGGGCAGGCTTAATCCATTGATCTTTTTTATAATAGGTAAGCGCAAAAGTATGGCTCCCGGCATCCAACTCTAATATTTTACTTCTTTGCGATACCCGCTGATCTGGAAAAACGGCACTATTATCCAGCTCCATGCTGCTTCTTCCCCCTGCTTCGAGGGTGATAATATAAGCGCCTGCCTTTTCTACTATCAGGTTGCCTGTAAAGCGATATGCAAAATCGTTTTTGCTGTTGCCCAGATTCCAGCTCAGTTCCTCAATTTGGTTTACTGCTGTTGGTTTTAGCTGAGCAAAATCTTCTGCTTTCTCAAAAGCACCTTCGAAGTAACTGTAATGAATTTTATCTAAAACCGGAGGAGTAGCACCAAACTTTTTATACCTGATGTTTTTATAAGCCACCCCTGTACTAAGTCCCTCCAGCATGAGGGGTCCTGTTGGTTTTTCATCCTCCGAAAGGGCACCGCGAGATGGGCCGGTTACTGCAACATTTTCATGAATCAGCACTCCGTTGTGCATTACCTGAACAAATCGTGCATTTTTGATTTTTTTACCTTGCTTATCAAAACGGGGTGCTTCAAAAACGATCTTTAGCTTTTGCCACAAACCCGGGGCTCTGCTCACGTTAAGCCTTGCCGGGCGACCCTGGAAACTTTGCTCCTTTTCTTCATCCCAGCTGGCACTGATGCCACCAGCATCTGTTGCCACGAGCTTTTGATCTCCCCAGCTATCGGCTAACTGTATTTCGTAACGGCCCTGAAAATAAACGCCCGAAGCAGCACCACCGGGCAACATATACTCCAGCTCCAGTTCAATATCTCCATGTTCAAAAAGGCTTACCAGATTCTCAGCTGCCTTTTGCTCAGGTGTGTATACCAGTATTCCTTTCCCGGGATGCGAAACTAAAAGCTGGTCTTTTTTAGGGTGAGTCAAAACCTCGCCTGCAATTTGCCAGCTTTGAGAAGCAGGCCTGAAGTTATTTAAATCATCAAGCGACAGAGCTGTGGAAGGTAAAAAGACTGATTGCGCCGTTACATTGAAAGAAGCTAATACACTCAGGATCAACATGAATGATTTAACTCCATTACAAATATTACCATGCGTCATGCTTATTCTTATTTGGCCTTCACAATCGTTCATTAACTTCTAATTTTTAAGATCACCAGCATACAGGAGCAGGACTAACAACAGCAGCCAGGTTCGCAGTTATCTTTGTCTTTCTGCCCGGGCTGTCCATGGAGTAGTTCTTCATCCGTTGGAAAACGAACATCATCAACGATCACCTGCATAGAATAATCATTATCCGCTATAGCAGTCTGCTGCCCATCAGATATCCGGAATGTTTTTCCTTCCCCCACTCTTAATCCAGCCAGGTTAGCCTCTAAGGAAGGCAGGATATTGCCAGCACCATGCAGGTAGGTTACAGGAGCACTCTCCATAATGCTTTCCAAAACCTCACCCCTCTCATTCTTCATTGTATACCTGATGGAAACCACCATCTTATCTGCAACCACCATAGCACATACCTTTAAACTGGATCATGTTTATATTTTCAGGGAAACACAAGAGTGTATTTAAAATATGACTCTTAGGCAGCAACATTATCCCATGCTTTTCCCCGAAATACTTTTGTGCTTTCAGTAGTATACCACCAGGTTTCTTACAACCCAGCTGGTTCCATGTGTATTAAGGCCTACCCTTACTGGCTTTGAGGCATCTGGCTGAAAAGGAAATTTACTGTAGTCTTCCTCAAAATGCTCACGGACACCGCTTACATCAGACCATGTAACTGTTACCCAATTTGGTGAAAAGCTTCCGTCAATCCTCCGATTTACTTCAATTTTGAAATGGTTTAGCTCAGGCTCCACCAGGGCACCCACACCTGTGTGAGCCGGCAGCAATTCCGTAAAACTGCCTTTCCTGTAGCGGCTATGCTTATCATTCCAGATATCTGCGAAGCCCATATGCTTAATTGTATATTTTCCTGTGTTCAAATCATGAATATCTAGATTAATAGACCAGCAGTTGATTTTATCATCTCTACTCATTCCTTTTTGAACATTAAAATTCACACAGAAAGAATTGATGGAAGACCTAAATGGAGCAGCAATGGCAAAATCACACTCAATGGTGTAAGCCCTGCTTTGATCTATGGTTTTATCATACCGCACAACATGCTGGTTATTACCTGCTTCCGGACAATCCTGATAACCCCCATCAACATGCATTTTACCGAAAGCGGGTGTTGCCTCAAAATACCACCTGTCCCAGTCACACTTCGGAAAGTATTCATGTGAATATTGCTTTCGCCACTCTCCGTTTGGAGAAACACCATCGAATTCCTTAAAGATGATCTCTGCAGCGTTGAGGCTGTCGTAGCTTGTTTGATCCTCCGGATGTAGTTCTATCCTGTCAAAAACCAATAGCGCAGCAGGATTTGAAATGAGTGGAGCAAAACCAATCAGCAGGGCTGTGAACAGTAAATTTGCTATCATCTTTTTCATGCATTATGCCTACTTAATTGATCATACAACTTTCCGGAGCTTCTTTTATAACTCTGGTTGTTGTAGACTCTTCTTCACCTGCTGCCAGCACTATTCTAAAGCAGTGTTTTTAAGGGATGAATGAACAAGACCTGCTTATGCTTTTACTAGCTGTGCTTTTTTACCAGATACCATTACTTTTTTTACAGGAATGGTGCCATAGGCAATATGCAAAGCAGGCTTACCTCCTTTTAGACTTACCGTTCCGAATCCCTTTTCTGTGGAGATAAAGCTTGTGAAATCGCCCACTTTAGAATCTATGTACAATGTCTGATCGACAGCATCAAAGCGAAGACCTGTGAGCCCCTGCAGTAAACCATAACTTGCCATAGCCCGGGCATACCAGTGGCCGCACTCATACTCATTGAAGGGATTGCGGATCCGCCCATCATAGCGGTCCCTGCAGGTGCGTACTATTTCAAGTCCTTCATCCACCTGTTCCATCAGCATCAGGTGCGAAGCTACCTGGTATTCAATACCCGTCCAGACCTCATTACTGTATACGAAAGGCAAAGAAAGCATGCCTCCCCTGGGCCAGGAGCATAAAAGAAGGCCTCCTTCTTTTCCCAAAGCATAAGATGGCCGCTGCGGGTTAACATGATCGCTTAGATCTTTCATCAGGTTGTACCTGTGCACTGCCAGCAGATGGCTCTTTGTTTTTCCGGCATCTACCGGATCCTCCAGGCCGCACATCCTTGCAATCCAGCCTCCAAGTATACCATCAGACAGACATCCTTTTCCATACTGATATTTTGGGCCTTCTTTCTGTAGTATTGCCAGTGCTTCCTCTGAGTAGCTGCCGCCCATCGATTTTTCTGAAGCTTGAACCGGGTCAGGAGCACTCAAGCCCGTCCACCTGATATCCTGTATAAAATATTCCCCATTATAGAGTTTGCTCTCCACAAAGGCTTTTCCTTTTGTATAAAGCTTCTGGTAGTGAGATACATCCTGCTTCAAGAACTTACCCATTTCGGAGATGGCACTCAGAGCGCCCAGGTAAAAGCTGGTACACATCCCGTCAGGTCCCCAAAACTCAATATCATAAGTATTGTGATGAGGTTCTTCCAGAACACCTTTGTTCCGGGGGTCCCAGGTTTGAATGCAATAATCCATGCTGCTCTTCACCATCGGATACATCTTGCTGAGCCAGCCGTTGTCTCCGCAAATGCGCCATTCTCTGTACACTTTCATGATTCCGCCCAATTGTCCGTCAGCGGCGGCATAGAAATCATGTGTAAGGGGCGAAATAGGCAGATTGGCACGAAAGGCCTGGTGCCCTTCGGTATTTTGATTTTCACAGAATTCGGTGTGCCGCAGGCTTCTTTCCAGTGCCGGAAACAGGTGAGGCAGGGCCTGTGCATAATTCCAGACATGTGTACAGGAGCCTTCGCAGCAGCCCCTGTCATCGTTACAGCCCTCCCAGTTCCACAGCCGCCCATCGTACTGCCGCAGCACCGTGGGAGATTTAAGAATGGTAAGATTGGCAGCCACCGCCTCCATCACTTCCGGTGGTAATGTGCTGGCGTAAAAAGCGTCCCTGAAAGCAGCTGACTTTTTATAAAGATCCTGATAGTGCTCCTGCCAATAGCTGGCCACCTCATAAACATCTCTAAACTTACTGCTGTACCAGGGCTTATAGTGTGGAGCTGTATTATTTTCACCACCCTTCGCAAGACCTAAGGCTGTTGGAGAAGGGCAGCATCCGGATCCGGGGGTACAGGCCGCCTCTGTATTTTTCTCCCCTATTTTCAGATCAGAATCTGGTACGTACCAGGCAATCATTACCCGTATGGTTTTTTCCCCGCCTGGCATCAGGGAAAACGGAACAAAGAGAGATGCTCCGGGCGCTCTTTCCTCAACCGGCGGGTTAGCCTTTACATTTCCCTCCCTGATTGTATTCCAGACCATGGTTAGGGGATCAAACCACCCCCCACGAAACCAGCAGTGGTCCACTACAGTGTTTGCATCATCTGTAAATACCGCAAAGCTCGCCTGCATGTGAGGGTTTTCTGCTGTTCCCTCCTGCACCAGAACAAACCCATTTTTAATTTCCTTTACTGTTCCCTTTCCTTTTCGCTGAAGTACAAAATTTCTTGAATTGTATGAAAAAACAGCTTCTATGGGCTTTTGGCCTTTATTCACAAATCTGTACTCCAAAGCGCCCACAGGTAGGCTGGAATCATCTTCTTCTCCAGGTATAAAGGGGCTCCAACCCACGAGCTGAACATCAACAGGTACGTCTTCATCATGCAGGTTGATGGTTCCAAAAGGAAAGCGGGCTGTAAACTCTACATCGTTAAAACGGGGCAGGCCAAAGGAAGAGCCGCGTGCACCATAAGCTGCACCGCGTTGTCCAAACATTTTCCAGGCAGGTACAGGTCCCTCTATTACTTTTGCGCCTTTATCCAGACCTTTTATGGCAATGGCCGCAAACATGTTTGGCTCATGAAAAATATCGGGCTTGTTGTGAATAGACATGTGAGAGACTGCACCGGTGCCCTCCAGGCAGAACATACCAGCCCCGATCCCTCCAATGGGAAATGCAGTCCGGTTTAGGTACTCCCCCCTGTATGTCTCATTATACCCCCGCCTGGAATTAACTCCCTTTCCTGCCTCCGCTAACTGATCTGTAGTTTGAGGAGTCTCCTTCTTTTCCACCGGAGGTGCAGGAGATGCGGCTAAAAGACCCGGGCCTGCCACGGCGGTTAATCCACCCAGGCCCAGTTGTTTGATAAATAAACGGCGGTCTTTCTTTTCTTTCATATTGAAAACTATAGTACAGCAAGGGATGTAGCTGATCTGCCGGTAAATTTCTGTTCTTGTACTTATCCGTAGCCTGAAGTGCCTACTTTCTTTCCTGCTCGAATACGAAAACCCCTTTTTTATTGGCTATCACAATATCCACTAAACCATCTTTCGTGATATCTTCCGCTATGATCTGTACCCCCACACCGGAATCATCATCGATCAGGTGGGGAATCCATGAAGGGTTTTTACCAGGTTTATATTCAAACCAGTACAGTACTGCAGGATCATATTCACCCGGATCTTTTCCCATATGGGCAAAATAGCGCTTACCGGTTACCAGGTCGGGATGCCCGTCGGAATTGATATCAGTTAAAGCCATGGCATGCGTCTGGGTAAACAGATCTGAAATCAGATGGGTTGTCCACTGCTTATCTCCGCGCTCATCTACTGTTTGTTCATGCCACCAGATCCCCAGTTGATGAGCAGAAGAGGAAATCACATCCTGGTCGCCATCCTCATCAATGTCCAGCACATACATCTGGGCAGATGCTTCCCCCAGATTTGCCTGATGAAAGGTCCAGCCGCTTTGATAAGGATCTGCGGGGGCCTCCCACCAGCCTTCTTTGATCACCACATCAGAGCGGCCGTTCTTATCTATATCCCCAATGCCAAGGCCATGCGCAAAAGTGGCAGTACCAGGGCTTTGTTCTGCAGATATCATCGTTTGTTTCCAGCTAAGATCCCCGGCAGAAGATGGTGCCTTTAACCAGAACATCTGGCGTGTAGATGGATTTCCGCCCAACAGGTCCATCCTGCCATCGCCATCCACATCAAAAAAACCAGCCGACTCATTTCCGACGGTAGCATGGATAGGGTGCACCTGCCAGTGCCCCTTCTGCCCCTTTGGATTCTCGAACCACTGTGCTTCTTTTCCAGGAAATCCCACCCGTACAAAGTCAATCCAGCCGTCCAGGTTTACATCCATGGCATGGCTGGCAAAAGCATTGCTGTAGCCTTTATCGTAGAAAAATTCTTCTGGCTGCGTCAGTTCGTGTGCTTTCCAGCCAGGGGCTTCAAACCAGAAAGCACCGGCTAACACATCCACCTGGCCATCCCTGTTAACATCGCCTACCGCTACTCCTTCTGCAATAAATTCTTTACTAAGGATGTGCTTTTTGAAAGAGACCTTAGCAGCAGTATCAGCTCCCCCCGCCTTCTGCCCAACACTTTTGCCGGGGAGCAGACAAGCACCCGCAAAAAAGATTAAACAGATGAAAAGCTTCCCAGCTCTATTATTATATTTTGTCATGGCTTGTTCATTAATATAGTGCCTGGTTTACGAGCTAAGGCCTATACCTGATGTTTCACCTGCTCTGTAAATGTGCCACAGGTACCAGAGGCTTCTACTGATTGAAGTCTACAAGTATACATCTGGCATTGTGCCGGTGAGCCTTGAGGAGTAGTCGGATAATTCAGTTTACTCCACTGCTACATCTCCAGATAAATTACAAAATTTTACAGAGGCTTCAGGCTAAATTCAACAGATTTCAATATCTCTAATTTGTTGTTTTCTCCCATTCTGTACTGACTGTTAGGTGCTACTACAAGCGAAAGATCCACATTTTCCCCCTGTATGCGCACCTTTTTAGGCCTGGTGTCAATTCCAATTACCTCCACTATCTTTCCCTCCAGATCGGTTACAACCCGAACTCCCTTGCTCATAGAAAATACCTTCTCTTTGTTTATGTAGCAGTTCATGCTATCGCCCACTTCTTCCATCTCAAATACCTGCTTGTTCCATGCCTGCTGATAGTAAATCTGCTTGTCACGATCAATGGCACTCCAGTAGATTTTATCCTGTGTATAATGTATGCCATACAGTCTGGAAATAAATTCCAGCGAAGCCAGAATGGTGGGGCCGTATCCGTCAGAGGAATTGTTGATTATCTTCTCAAATGGGTGGAACTGTTGGGTAAACTTCAAGGAATCGGTAAGCAGGTCCAGGAACTTCTCTCCTAATAAAGTTAGCTCGGCATAATGTCCGTAATTCTCCAGTGCTCTGATGGACCGCTGATAGGTAAGCCCCTGGGGCTGGCCGCTCCAGTTATTGCCGGCAATATTCCGAAATAGCGCATCATTGGCAGCAATGGAAGGCAGGGGAACAGGCGTCCAGAATTCATCCGGATTCAGCAAATGCACCCGCACAAAATCATCGGCCATTTGCTGGTCAAAGCTGCCAAAGTACATACAGCGAAGGCTGTTATGCAGCAAAACATCCATTTGCTTATTAGAGGCATCCCTGTCGTAGCAAGCCAGTTTTTCCTCGTCCCACAAGTACTCCTTCAGCTTGCGTTGTACCTCTATTGCTTTATGCTGCCAGTAGGCTTCCTTATCATTATTAAGTTCTTTTGAAATACGCGCCAGAACATCCCTGTTGGCATAGGAGAACGACATAAAATCCATCGATTCGATGGGCACCGGCATATAGGCAGCAGGGTCAAAGCTGTTTTGTCTGAAATAGTATTTCAGCTCTTCAGGAGATAGGTCGCTGAAGAATTCTTTAGTGGGCGGATAATCATAAGGCCAGAGATTGGGCGACCCTCCATAGCGGATGCTATGATCTTCTCCTGTATCCCAGGAGCACCACGATTCCAGGCAGCCATTGTTGTCAGAATCCCGGGTTTTCCATAAATACGCATCAAAATCCTGGAGCGTATTGTATAACTGTGTTAAATATTCACGGTCTTTGTTCAGCCAGAAATACATTTCAAATGCTGGCATGGGAAAAAAATATCCCTGGAACCATTCATAACGGGGCACAAGGGAATCCGGAGCATTGCTGATCATGCCCGGCAAACGACCATCTTCCCGCTGATGGTCCATAAATATCTTGATATTATTGCCGGCAATCTCCAGGTTACGCTTGGCATACATATAGCCACCCATTGGCTGGGTTTCCAGCCATACATGCTGGTAGCCACCCCCTTCCACCAAAACCTTATAATCCTGAAACTGGCTGATATTCCACTTTGATTTACTTTCTGCGCTATCATATAAAGCCTGAAGCCTTGGATCTGAGGTTCTGAACTGTACCTGTACAAGCCCCTCCTGCGGCAGATCCTGCATTTGCTTTTTGCTTTCTGTTTGCACACAGGAAATGGTACAAAGCACAAGAATCATCAAAAGCCTACAACTATCTTTCATTACTCTATACTTAATCATTGCTTAATGCTTAACAGGTATACTATGAGCGCATCGAAATCGTCTTTTGGAATGGTGCTGTTAAAATTATCCGGCATCAGGGTATATTTAGAGGCTTCTTTTTCCCTGATGTCCTGCTGGCTTACAGCAAATTCTTCTCCGGATGAATTGGCAAGGATCAGCATCTGTCCCTCTTCTCTCCTGTACTGTCCGGAGATGGTTTTGCCATTGTGTAAAGTGATGTTATAATTCCGGAAATTTTCCGAGATGTTTCGGTTGGGGTCCAGGATTTTAGTTGCCAGGGCTATTTTTCCCCAGTTTCCGATGCCATCCAGCTGAGGACCGATCATGCCGCCTTCCTTGTTTACCTGATGGCACATACTGCAGTTTCTGGAGAAAACGGCCTTGCCCATTTCAGGAGTTTTACCACGTGCATTGAATTCAGCTATTCTTTTATCAATGAGCTTTTGCCGCTCTACACTTAGCGGTAAAAGATTGGCAGTGAGGGCATCAAATTCCTTTCGCTGGTTTGGGTCTATATTGGCCAGGAAAGGTTCTTCTACCTGTACCGACTTTAGCAGGCGGGCCGGGGCATGTCCCTGTCTGATAGCTTTTAAAAGCATTGTTTTGCCTTCAGAACTTTTTGCCAGAATGGAAGCAATTGTTGACTGCAGTTCGTAGGGTGCATCCTCCAGGGCCAGGACCAGTAAATCTCTGACCTGTGCAGATTCTGATTGTTCGAGTGCCCTTGCCACTTTCTGTCGCAGCCTTCGGGGTTCTTCTGCATTTCTCAAGGTCTTATAGAGAATGGCTGCATGTTGTTCAGGAGCGATATCCATTAAAGCGATAGCGGCTGCCTGCCGTGTTCCCTCAGCTGCATATTGGGCACTTAGCACTTTCTTAAGCCCCGGCACCATGTGTCCTGCTTTATACTTTCCTGCTACTTCAGCAGCATAATGCTGCCGGTCGTTCATTTCAGGGTTCCAGTCAGCCGAATCTGCTGGTACTGTGGCAAGAATTTTTCCGGCAACAGCCTGTGTCCAGTTCTGCAATACCGGGCTAACCTTACTGCCTCTTTGCGCCATGCCCTGATTTAAAGCCCTTGCTACCAGAAATTGCTGCTCAAGATCATTACCAGTTTTGGTGATAGCAAAATCTATAAAAGGATGCAGGGCCGATGCCGGAACAGCGCGGGCAACAGATGCTACATAGGGTGCCATTTGCCCGATTGGCTGTTCGGTGTTTTTCACGTATTGGAGCAGAAAATTACCGGCTTCGATAGATTGGACATCTGATGCCACCAATGCCAGAAGCCCTGCTTCCTTTTCGCTCCATTTCTCCCGGGCTGCATGCTGCATAATAGCATCCTGCTCCAGATGTTTTCTAATGCTTAGCAGTATGGTGTAGCGTAAATGGGTATCATAAGCTGGTACCTGAGCCTCCAGCGAAATCAACCTTTTATAACTATTCTGATCAGGATGCCTGCCTAACACCTCGGCAGCAGCCCGTTGTACGTGCGGGTTCTGGTTATCGAGTCCCTGCAGGGTTAGGGATCTTTGCGCTGCTGTAAGCTTGCTGTAATTGGCAAGCACTTTATAGGCATGCACCTTTACCCGCACATCAGCATGTTGTACAGCAGCTGCCAGCACCTCATCCGGAAGTGCATTTAAGCGGTAAAGTGCCCAGATTACCTGGATAAGCTGCTTAGGATCGGTATTACTCTTTTGCGCCAGGCTTTCTAAGGCAGGTATAGCCTTAGCACCCACACGATCCACCAGCTCATCCGTAGCCATCATTCTGGTGGCCAGGACTTTGTGCTTCATTGCCTCCAGCAAATCTGCCAGGCTGGCTTCAGACCAGTCTGTTACTTTTCTGCTATTCCCCTTATAGGTAATCTTCCATATCCGGCCACTGATACGGTCTCTCCCTGGATGGCCAAGGGGCACCTCATAATGGCCTATAATTCTGTTGTAAAAATCTGCTATGTACATGGCCCCATCCGGTCCTATCTTAATATCCACAGGACGGAACCATGGATCTTTACTCACCAAAAAATCTTCCTGCCGGGTGGCTCTGGGTGTGGATCCCTTGTACTCTATGGTATTGCGGCTTATCCGGCAGGTTACCACATCGCCTGAGTAAAAGCTATTCTGGTATTTTTCCGGAAACTGGGTGTCGGTATAGTAAACAAGGCCTGCCAGTGCCGTGGAGTTAAGGCCATAATCCATCATGGTAGGCGCAAATCCAATATTCGGTTCCTTTTTCCCCCACTGCTCATAGTTACCGTCCCAGATTAGCTGGAAAATAGGCAGGGTGTGGCAGTCTGCAGAATAGAGATAACCCATTTCATCAAAATCAGAACCAAAAGGGTTAATCCGGCCATCGGTGGTTTTCTCTACCCGGCTGCCATCCATTTTAAAGCGGAAAGTATTACCTGATACCATTTTGATAGAATCTCCATCTGTACCTGCCACCACAGAAGTATTGGTGTATCCATGGCTGGCATGTATCCATCCGTCAAAGCCTCTGATCAGGTTGTTCACCATCCCATGCGTATCCTCATGACCAAACTCACCCAACATTACTTCCCGCTTATCTTCTTTGCCATCATTATCAGAATCGGCAAACCTGTAAATATTGGGTATGCTGTAGCCAATGGCGCCGCCTTTTACCGGCATGATGCCAATTGGAATATTCAGGTCACTGCTAAAATCATTGATCTTGTCGGCCCGTCCGTCTCCGTCTGTATCTTCCAGAATAGTGATGCGGTCATTTCCTTCTCCGGGACCTGCCGCTATAGGATATTCAGATGATTGGCTCACCCATAAGCGGCCCTTTTCATCAAAAGCCATGTTGATTGGCTTGGTAATGTCTGGCTCTGCTGCAAAAAGCGTTACTTCAAAACCTGGGGGTAATATAAAACTCAAACGTTCCTGTTCAGGAGTCTGGTACTCGGTGGTTCTTACGTGCTCATCATACAGGCTGTTTAGTGCAGCACTATCTGCCGGGTTCATTGCAGTTATTTCCTGATGCTGATCCTCTTCCTTCTGGGAATTACTACATCCGTATGAAAGGAATACCAGACCTATCAATAGTATAAGATTTCTATTCCCTGATTTCATTCGCATTAACTTTAACACCTTTGTTGAAGAGACAATCCTGCAAAAATGACTCTCTTCCGGGTTCCATGTTGTGATGGAAACCCCGGCGCCCCCTGGCTCTGCTAAAGACTCTTTCCGCTCATTTCACTGCGGCTACTTTACCATAATCCAGGCGATTGTTGCCAATAGCCCATTGGATTCCGCCTAACATATGCTTCAGCAGATCCGGCTCCTGATAATTTTTTGTCAGGTGGCCTAAGGCGGTATAAAAAGCCCTGCCTCCATCATACTCCTGGCACCAGGCAATCGGATGATAATCGGGGTGTTCCCCTCCTGTATAAGTGGTTTCATCAAGCGTTGCCAGAACGGTTACATCTGGATTCAGGTCCCTGAAATTGTACCACTCATCGGTACGTTCCCACCTGGCCGGCAGGTGTTGTGTAGCCGGATGCTCTCTGTTCACTACATGGATTGTAGCTTTCTGAACTTTAGGGTGATTCACAAAGTATCCTCCCACCATTTTCCCAAACCAGGGCCATTCATTCTGCGTACCGGTGGCACTGTGTATGCCTACGAAACCTCCTCCTGCCTGTATGTAGCGCTGAAAACTTTGTTTCTGGTCTTCATCAAAAATATTACCAACAGTATTCAAAAAAACTATAGCACTGTAACGCTTCAGATTATGCTCATTAAATGCAGATGCATCTTCAGTGGTATCCACTGCTATTCCATTTTGAGCACAAATCTGCGCCAGCGCCGCTTTCGCAAAAGGGATGGAATCATGTCGGTAGCCGTCGGTTTTACTAAAGATCAATACCCTTTTTTCCTTATCTCCGGCACCGGGAGAACCAATGCAGGAAATAAACAGCAGGGGTAATAAAAGAAAAATGGTATACCGAAACATCATATTACCTAGCACATTTATATAGTAGCCATCAGGAACAAAACAGAATATTGTTTCCTGGTAATTTAAACTATTCAAGAGACAGTAAAAGGAGCGGCTATAAAAAAAGCCACTCCCTTAACAGTATATTTATTCAGCACCCAGGGCCTGCAGAAAGCGGTAGCTTTCCATTACATTGTCTTCACCGCTTACTTCCAGGGTGGAGTGTCCATCGAAGCCAATGTTAACCAGCTCCTCATAAATACTTTTTATGTCTATCACGCCTTTACCCAATGGTATCAAGGCCATGCCACAACCAAATATTTTTCCTCTCTGCGGCACAAATTCTTCAGGCAGGTCTTTCCAGTGCACATGTTCTATTTTAGACCCAAGCCTTTTTATCATTTCTATCGAATCTCCTCCGCCAAGCCACAGGTTTCCGGTATCCAGATTCACGCCAAGCGCATCAGAATCACAGGCATCCAGAATTCTTTCCATGTTATCGACAGAATCTGTCAGGGGTCCGTGGGGCTCCATCAGGAGTTTAACACCGTAATCTTTGGCTACTTGTAAAGGTTCGTAGAGCTTCTCCCGTATGGTAAAAATTCCTTCATCTACAGAAAGGCTTTTCCCAAACGGTGTGTGGGCGTCTCCTTCTGTTGTGATCACATGTTTAACACCAATGGCGGCTGCCATTTTTATTGCCTTAATGATTTGAGAGGTACCATACCGCCAGGGTGCCGTAGGATCCAGCAGGGTTGCATGCGCATCAATACTAACAATTGTTAATCCTCTGGATTCAAATAAGCGCTTGATGTCAAAAGCATTTGCATCCAGGCTTGCCACTGCGGCAAAATCAAAATGAGAACCTAAATTTGCTCCATCAGAATTGTCGGTTATATCAGCATACTTGAAGCCCCATGCCTGAATTTGATCCACTTGTTTCTCAAGTGTCTGAAAAGGATTGATAAGTGAAAAACACCCTACTTTAATAGCCATAGTTATTAGCGTTTATTTTGAAAAATTGAATGGTTGATTGAAAAGAGGAAGATCTGACAGCAGGTAAACAAAGCTTGTTCCGTAAGCCGGATACCCGCACCCGGCCATCAATTTTTAACTTAAGAGCTGACGATCTGCAGTGTTTAAACATCACAGATCTCCACCCCCTGCCTTAAAGCAGCAATTGGCTCGAGCCGTTTGGGTATAAACTCCTGGCCTACAAAACCTGTATATCCGGTTTCAATGATCGCTCTCATTACTGCCGGATAGAATAATTCCTGCGACTCATCGATTTCATTTCGCCCGGGTACGCCTGCGGTATGATAATGGCTGAAATAAGGATGATATTTTCGGATCGTTCTGATCACATCACCCTCCATGATTTGCATATGGTAAATATCATATAGCAGTTTAAACCTGTCAGATCCTATTCTATCGCATAATTCCACCCCCCAGGCTGTACGATCACACATATAATCTTTGTGATTGATTTTGCTGTTTAACAGCTCCATTGATATGGTGACTTTATAGTCTTCTGCAACCTTTAGTAATGGTTTCAGGCCTTTTACACAGTTTGCCAGGCCGGTTTCGTCATCTATGCCATTGCGATTTCCTGAAAAACAAATGATCTGATCATACCCTGCTTTGGCCGCCAAGGGAATCACCTCAGTAAAACTTTTTATCAGATCAGCATGATACTGTGTATCACAAAACCCTTTTTCTATCCCTAAACCGGCTCCTGTTGGCATTGCACTCGTTAAGCCATGCTTTTTAAGTATTGGCCATACTTCAGGCCCTACATATTCTATTGATTGAATCCCAATACTTTTGGCTGCTACACAAAAATCTTCGATAGGTATTTTATCGTAGCACCATTTACAAACAGAGTGCTTAATCCTGCCTTTCAGCTCACGTCCCAGTGCTTTTTCAGAAGACTCCAGACTGGCACCCATAAAGGAAGCCAGACTCATTACAGCTGCGCTTCCTGCTAATTGCTTAAGGGCCGACCTTCTGGAAAATTGAAATTTCATAGATGCTCAATAATTAATATGTTGATAGCAGGTACAGCTTCAACAAAGCTTTCCCGGCTGTTTTGACCAGTACTTTAAACACTTATGATCAAAGCTGCTGCAAATAATTGATCTCTTCAATTCCCAGATTCCCCGCTGCGAGATCAGCTTCTCTTACCACAGCTAAACCCCAGGATCAGATAAACATCAAAAGACCACACATGCTGCAAATAATTATTTTAATGTAAAGTAAATTCGCAATTTTTGCAAATATTTATCTAAATAAAATAGATTATGAATTAAATTGTTACTTTGGCAGCTGCTTTATAGCAAGTTGTATTTCAGACAGGTGGGGCAAAAGCTGTAAAATCAGCAGCAGAAGAGAGAATCAACTTTCTATCATCAGCCTAAAGTATAATGTTTTACCCAAAAAGGCAGACACATGAAAATCAACTATCATAAGTCACCCTCTTTTGCTTTCCTCTTTCTCATAGCAGGTATCTTCTTCTTTTATTCCTGCAACAGCACGGGCAGGGAAAAAACATTTACAATCAAAAATAAGCTGGCAATCAACAGGAGTGCAGAAACTATTAGTATCGCAGTTAGTCAGATCAGCGCTCTGGTAGAGGAACATGGGGCAGCAAACCTGCAGATCAGGGAAAGTGGAAGTGAAGAACCTTTGCTGACCCAAACAATCGACACAAACTCAGATGGAAAAACTGATCAGATTATTTTTCAGACCGATATGAAGCCAGATGAGGAAAAGCAGTTTGTGGTTGAAGCACGTAAAAATAACGCAACAGCCCCTCCGGAGGGTGAGGGACAGGCATTTTCACGCTATGTTCCGGAGAACAATGAAGACTTTGCCTGGGAAAACGACCGTGTAGCATTTCGTGCTTACGGACGGGTAACAGAAGCACGTGAATCCGGAGGCAAAGTATCCGGGGGCACCAGTGGCATAGATGCCTGGTTTAAGCGGGTACCCTATCCTATCATCGATAAGTGGTATAACATAAACCAGGAAGCAAAGCTAAAAAAAGAGGCCGGCGCCCCACATACAGACACCTATCATACCGATACAGGAGAAGGCTACGATCCTTACGTAGTAGGCGGTAGTAGGGGAATTGGCGGAACTGGAATCTGGGAAAACGACACCCTCTATGTTTCCAGGCCCTTTATCGGGTACAAGCAAATTGCTACCGGCCCTATTCGCACCATTTTTGAACTTACTTACGCGCCCTGGCAGGCAGCTGGCCGCACCATTCATGAAAAAAAGCGGATCAGTCTTGATCTGGGCAGCAACCTCAGCCGCTATGAAATAAGCATTTACACGAGTGAACCTCTCCCTAACATTGCTGCGGGAATAGCACTGCACGATGGGGAAGGAACCGTGAAAGCAATGCCAGAAGAAGGCTGGTTTCGTTATTGGGAAGCTGTGGATGATTCTGAAGTAGGAATAGGCATTGTACTGAAACCTGTTTCCATACAAACTTATATTGATAGCCTGAATGCTGCTGCTCAGGACAACCTGCTGGTGCTGATGGAAGCACCAGAAAATAAAGTTATTTATTATGCAGGTTATAGCTGGAAAAAAAGTGGCCAGTATACTTCTCCACAGGAGTGGGACCAGTATCTGCAGCATTTTTCTTTGTGCTTAGCCTCTCCGTTAGAAGTTACTTTCCGGTAATCTGGCCATATACATAATTGCCCCTTCTCTTTTTCCTGAAATCAGGCACTGTCTGCTTGTATAGCTGCATACATGATCGGGTATAAAAAGAAGCTACCTTTTGTAGGCAGCCTCTTTTTAGATTGATATTGATAAAAAGACAGCCTTTCCGTTTGCCTGGCTTTATTTTCAGGAGCGTTTCCGGCATGCTTCTCTAACCCTGGCTGCTAGATATTTTATTTGCCTGATGTTCTCTGGTCATTTACTACTCTGCTTATTAGCTCAAGCGATGAATCGATTATTACCTGCTCAGCCTCGGGAGCAAAAGGACTGCCGTTTACTGCATAGCCTCCCTCAACATATTCTGCAGCGGTAGCTATATAGCCGCTGTGGCCGCCAGCCACACCAAGAATAAAGGTATTCTCAAAGGGAGACTGCTCTTTTACTGCTGTGCCTATCTCGGTAAACACCTCGTTAGGAAAGGTTACGAACAGCGTACTGCCAAGCCTTACAGCCTGCATGGGCATTTTAATAGGCGAAGGATTTGGATTTTCCTCTACCCATTTTGAGCGATCCACTGCCTGGTTTGCCAGCCACAAATCCACTTTGTACTTGTCGAGGGTGCGTGGACCAACCTTGTTGTCCAGTTCGCCTCTTTTGGCAAGGGCACGGGCCTCCTGCTGCCAGCGCTGTAATTCTTCGTGATTGGTAGGATAGATAACCACCCGTTTTTCCATTTCTGCCAGCCTGGCACTGGCCTCCTGCTGCCATTGTAATGCCTCTGCATGCGTATAGGGGTAGGTAGAACGCAAGGGAACAGCAAAGCGGTCGTAGGCAACATCCACCAGCATATCTCCTGATGTTTTGATAGAGGGCAGCAACCTGAGCACTGCTTCTGACATTATGCGGCCTTTTTTCTCAGCATACTCAAAAGTACGTACATTGTACATATAAGCACCCACTGCTGAAAGCTCAGAGGTGTAGCCTACTTTAACATCGCCCTGTGCAGCCTGAAAGTAACCTACAATTACATCCTCACCTATCTCTTCCTTGATACCCCTGATCGAGTAGTAAGGCCAGTCTTCGGTAATCAGTAAATTGTGCAGATCGAGTGTAGAAGGATGAGCGCCGAAATTGAAGAATACGCCCATCAGCTTTCCAGCGGCATCTTCTATTTTGATGATGGCAGCCTCAGGATCAGGAGACACGCCGCCGTGGTCCATCCGCCGGTCGTTCATGGCAAGGCCAAAAACTTCTGTAGACTCAATTCCAATTCTGCCCGGCACCCTGCTTTCCCAGGCCTTTACTGCACTCTCAACACTTCTTTCAATAAAGAACCTGCCATACTCACTATCTGGCCCACCTATTCTTGGTGCGGAATGTGTATGAGTGGAAGAAACCACCACGTTTTCGAAAGGAATGCCTGTTTTTTGCGATACGCCCTTACGGATCTCGTCCATTGTGATCTCCCGCATGTTGAGCACGGACACTGCCATCATCACCACTGCAGTACCATTTTCTCCTTCCACCACAATACTGCGGGCGTGCAGATCATCATGGGTTCCGGTTGAGGTATTGTCTCCACGGTCGTACCCCCACAAAGAGTGGCCTACAGGATTTGTAGGCGTAATAATGGTCTCTCCTACTCCAACTTTGATTTTGGGTGCCTCACCCAGATCAGCAGAGAGATCTCCGCTTGGGGAAGATACGCCACAGCCGGCTACCAGCAGGGCTGTTACCACACTGAAAAACATGCTAAGAATTTCAGTTGGCGTCATGTTGATTGTTCTTGTTCTCGTATTCATGATAGCTTTTATTTCCACTTATGATGAGACAATAAGCACCTGCTGTACTCATGAGCCCACAAAAAATTTAATCTGTTTAAATCTAAATTGCCTCCCCTCCTATTGCAGGGTATAAGTATTCATTCCTGCAGGAACCTCAATCGTCAGGGCATTTGTACGGCTGTCTTTCCGCCAGCTGCGGGTTGAAGATCCGTTCAGCAGCACCTTAGAGAATACCTTTCCGCTGTTGATGGTGATTCTGTTTGCCTGGGCAGATTTTACCTCCACCCTGGCCCCTTCCTGGTTCAATGCTACTGCAAATGCAGCCGGAGCACTGCTGTGTACCGAGAGGCCATGGCCAGAGAAGGAGCTTCCTTCAAAGTAAATTTTATAAAGCTTTCCTGCTCCATCAGTAGAAGCCGTGAAGCGTTTTGCATCGGTAGCATAACCTTCCACCTGGGCAGCGGCATTGTCGTTAATCCTGAAGACCCCAAGATCTGTGTTGCCAGTCTGTTCAACACGGGCTCCGAGCCAGCCGGGAGCTTCTATTCTGCTGGTTACCGGAGCCGGTTCCATACTATCCGCCCCTGTTTTAGGGACAGGCAGAAGTACCGCCAAAAAGTTTACCTCTGTAAGATTTGGTGCTGAAGAAAGGGTAACAAAGCTTTCTTTATCATTACTTCTGTCTCTAATTCTGCCCGACTGAATTTCTGGAGATACAATATCAAGCGTAAGGCGTGCATCAGGCCGGTTAATTAGTACCCGCTGACCGGAATAGCTGATTGACTTTTCCGGTGCATGAAAAAGCCAGTCATAAACATGACCATTTGCAGATTTACTCTCCACCTGATCAAAAAGAAATAGAGGGCCAGACTTGGTGTAGAGAAAGGTTCTGCTATACCGATTAAGTTTGTTCTTATACACATTTGCCAGATCTCCTTCTACCGCATCGGCAATTTCGCCTGCAAAGGTATGAACCATCCGGGGCCAGTCCTGCAGAGCAGCAATTTCATTATCGAAATGGGCTGGATTCTGGCTTTCGGCATCATGATCTACCAGCATCACATTATGGGCAATGGCCTGTATGTTGTAGGGGTTGAAATCAGGATTTGCATAGTAGCCTCCGGCCCCGATGCCCGGATCTATCAGAAGTTCTTCTCCATTGGTCATCAGCTGGAAACTTCCCTGATCAAAATGGTAATGATTGGAATGTGGACCAAGCCGGATACTAATCACCGTGGAGGAATCTTCCCAGCCAGAGCGCATCACCATGCCCTGAGCTTCAAATACTTTTGAAGTGGGCAGCACCTTCCTGGAGACTGGCGTTATATCATCTCTGTACCACAAATAGCCCAGGTATCCACCCTTTCCCTCTTCCCAGTGTGGCTTCAGGTAGTGGTAGAGGAAGGGATTACCGGTACGGTTTACAAAATATTCTGAATGACTCTCGGTAAACCCTTTAAAAGCATGGCCTCCATCGCCAAAATCGGCCATCAGTCCACTGGAGTGCATCGCCTGGAGTGGGTATTTATAATAGTTTTCCACATCGGTAGTGGTTGCCCAGTCAATGCCAAAATTACGTTCAAAGGTGTGGAGGAGCAGAGCAATTTCCTTGGTGGCCATGTTCATGTAGCCACTCTTTGGTTCACCATAACTGCCATCGCTGTAATAGGTGCGGTCAATAAAGGTTTTCGCCTTCGTGATGATACCGGACAGATAGGGCTCCATGTACGGATTTTCGGGATCATCTCCATAAATTGCCGTGGCCGCCATGCCGTGGCCGCCGGCTAAAACCGCGATATGATTTGTTAAGTTTGAGGGCATGCGGTTCATCACCACCATATCGCGATGAAAAAGCTTAAGTCCTTTTTCCATAATGGCCTCCCGCACCATCTTCCGCTCTTCCTCAGTAAGTAGATCATAGAGCATGTCGTAGCCGTAGGCCACAGGCAAAAGGGTATAGCCCACAGGATAGTAGGTCCAGAATTGTCTTTCCAGCATCCAGGCTGCATTCCAGTTTTTAAATGCACAAAGCTTCAGCAGTGCCTTTTTTGCCTTTTCTCCTGCCTCCCGATCGCCAGTGAATGCATAATTGAAACTACCCTCTCTCACCACATTGCCCAGCCTGCGGATTGGACTGCTCCAGGCACCATATGCATTGAAACCTACAGCATTTTTTGAGTAAGGGCCACCCACCAGGTTCTCTGCGGTTCTGTCTTCCCCCTCTTCTATGGCATCTATGTCTACCTCCATAAAATCTGTATTCTGCAGCGCATTATCCAGAATTTTTCTGGCAACTGCTGATTTTTCATTCGCCAGGCGCTCCTGAAGCTCGCCGGCAGAAAAGAAAAGCCGCGGGTGCTCGTTTACCGGTTTTCCAGGCATCAGGAACCTGAATGCCCAGCGCACCTCAGTACCCTGCCTGGTCTGGCCCCGCAGCCTGATCTCCCACTGCCCACGGGCATCACTTTTTCGGGGCCTGTAAATGGCAGAATTGCTCCAGCCCTGGCCACTCTTGCTGAAGCGAATATGGTTCTTAACTACCTTACCACTGCCATCCACCAGTGTTCCGCTTAGCTGAAGAAGCGGAATATCACCTTCGGGAATGACTCTGAGGGAAAGCTCGTCGCCGTAATAGTAATGCTTGTTGAGAATAGAAAGATCAAACATCTCAAAATCTGAAGAAACGGGATTCAGACTTTCAAACCGACGCTGCCGTTCGCCGCTGATCCGGAAATCGTCCAGAAGCATGGTATAGGTATAGAGGTTGTATACGACGGGGTAGCTTGCCTCCAGCGTTACTACCTGAATATGCGCCCCCGGGGCAAGTGGCTGCTCCTCCAGCCTGAAAGCCTCCAGCGGAATATCAAGTTCCAGCCATTGATTAGCCTTCGGGCTCCGGATGGTGTGCCGGTAGCGGCGTCCGTCGAAGGTACCAAGCGTTAGCTCAAGCAATTCGGGATCACGATCAGACTGAAAATATACAGCAGCCCTGATGCTGGTCTCTGATGTAGTCCAGAGGTTAAGTCTTTTGGTAAAACCCTGACTGAGCTCTACCGCATCGTTAGCCCTTACCGCTCTTGCCAGGGCATAGCGGCTGTTATTGTAGGTGGGAGACTCCCGGGCAAAGTAAAGGGCATCAAAGCCAATATCCTGGGCATAGGGATAAGGTTCCCACCCGAACAGCTCTCCTGTTTCAAAATCATTGTAAAGGGTGTAAGAAATCTTATCAACAGGCTTCTGTGCAGGTGCCTGATGCATCATCAGGCACAAAACTATCACAATAGCCAGCAATAATTTGTTCATAGTGTCTTTCTCATTCTTTGTCTGGCATAATTTACCGTTCATTCAAGTCTTTTCCCGAATCTATGAAGTAGTTATCACTTTGCTTATTCACTTTCAATTATTGTGGAGAGGTCCGGCTCCTTTTCTTTCAGTAATTCACTACTGCCGGCTTCTGATTCAGGCAGGTTCTTCAAACTTTGTAAGAACTGTCATGAACACCGCTCAGCCACGGCAGGGGCTAAATCATGCTCCCTTAACAGTTGCTATAAATATGAAAAGCTAAGCAAACATAAGTTACATTAATCCTCCGGCCATTATGCATTCTGAGCCACAGGTTTATCGCTTTCAACAGCAATAGATTTAGGGTCAGCCCACACCCACCTTCTGATCCGGTGTCCGTAGAAGGCATAAAACACCAGGTACAGATAACAGGGCAACAACACCCAGTAAGCATCCCGAACGTTGAATACATCAGCAAAATACCCATACACAACCGGCAAAATCGCATTTCCGGCCAAACCCATTACCAGTATGGATGCGCCAACTTTAGTGAACCTTCCCAGACCTTCTAAAGCCAGCGGCCATATGCCCGGCCATACGAGTGCATTGGGCAGGCCCAGGAGCACGACAAACCAGATAGATACATCGGCATTATGCCCCAGAAAGCTGACCTGGCCCTGCATGAAAATAATCATCAGGGTAAAGATCACGCCCAATATGGTGCAAATGCGAAATGCATTGGTTTGGCTGATAAATTTTGGGATACAAATTATGCCCAGTATATAACCGCAGATTGCTGCAGTGAGTGTATATGAGGGAAACACTTTTGCTTCCACCAGATTGATATCCATTGAACGGGCGTAGCCAATAATCGTATCGATTGAAACCACCTGGGTTCCTACATGTACAAAAATTGCCAGTGCGCCCAGGATCAAATGCGGAAACTGAAGAATACTGGTTTTACCGGAATTAGCCCTGGCAACATCTTCGGTTTCATTTTCTGTATTGATTTCAGGCAGCGGAGAAAAGCGGATCAGTAAACCCAGCGCAAAAAGCACTATGCCCACCCAGATATAAGGTACAATTACCCTTCCGATCAGCTCATCCAGTACAGCATTCCTCTCTGCTTCTTCCATCAAAGGAATCTGATCGAACAGGGTAGCATCTGATGCTTTTAAAATTACTGCTGCAAATGCCAGAGGCGCCAGTATGCCTGCTGCCTTGTTGCAAATGCCCATGATGCTGATCCGTTGTGCTGCCCGCTCTTTAGGCCCCAGTATGGTAATGTAGGGATTGGCTGCCGTTTGCAAAAGGGCAAGCCCCGCACCAATAGAAAACAAACCTAAGAGAAATATTTCGTAGGTTCTGGTCATGGCCGCGGGTACAAATATAAAAGCACCCATTGCCATGGTCCAGAACCCAACCATGATCCCTTTTTTAAAGCCTACATTTTTTAACAGATAGCCTGCAGGTATTGAAAAAACCAGGTAGGATATGTAGAAGGCAAACGCAACCAGGTAAGCCTGCAGGTGGCTCAGCTCCATGGCAATCTGAAAGTAGGGTATCAAAATGGCATTTACCCAGCTCACAAATCCAAAGATGAAGAACATCATACCGATGATGATGATCCCGGTAATAGTATCACGTTTACTGATGGAACCTATCTCTACTGTTTTATCAATTTTTTTCATAGAATTCGATGATTGTCAATACCAAACTTTCTATACAGGCTCCTGTAGTTATCTCCTACTCTTGCATCATATTGAAAACAGAAAGCGCTATGCCCTCTGCAGATCTGTTCCCCGGGCAGAGAGGAGGAAATAAGGCTGAAGTATTTAATGATCCTGATTTTCTATAATGTTAGCCTTGATGCACTATCCTGATCTATATACAATATTGCGTTTGGATGTTCTCTGAGCAGGGTGGATGGATAACGCTCCTGGATTTCTTCATTGAGGGTGTGGTAAATGGCATCTGCTTTATTTTTTCCGGGTACTACGGCATATGCATATGTTGCTTTGAAGAGAGCAGGAATGGTTAAGGTAATGGCGTGGGTAGGTACTTCCTCTAAAGTATCAAAGCAGATTGGATCTTTGGGATCTACCTGCTGATTTCTGTTCTTTTCATCGAGATCCACGATCTTAACCATTTTAGGGTCGTTAAAATCGGCTACATGCGGATCGTTAAAAGCAAGGTGCGTATTCTCTCCTATTCCCAGAATCACGATATCGGTAGGATACTTCTCTAAAAGCCGCGTATACTTATCGCATTCCTCATCCAGCTTTTCAGGATCGCCGCCCAGGTAATACACTTCTCTGAATGAGACTTTATCAAAAAGCTTTTCACGCAGGTAGTTACCGAATAACTGTGGCGCACTGCTGTCAAGGCCCACATATTCATCCATGTGAAATGCATTAACCCGTCTCCAGTCTACGTCTTTATCTCTTAATGAAGTCAGAAATTCATTTTGTGAAGGAGCTGCAGCGAAAACTATGTTGATAAATTCTTTATGCTGCAGTAACTCCCTTATTTTCTCGCTTACTACTTCAGCAGCATCGGCTCCCATCTGGGACCTGGTATTAAATATCCTCACCTTTAGTTTTTCTTTGGTGATTTCCTTCATCGGTGATGTTGGTGCTGTTGCTTTCATTTGAGCGCTAATTCTAGGTTTTGCTTATCTAATTCTTTATCAAAAATCACTCTTCCGTTTACAATGGTCTTCTGAACCTGAATGTCACCATCAAAAATGACGATATCGGCATCTTTCCCCGGGATCAGTGTGCCTTTTCTGTCTGTTATGCCCAGTATAGAGGCCGGTGTATTCGTAATCATTCTCACAGCCTCCAGCAAAGGTATTTCTGCTTCTTTCACCATTGTTCTCACCAGGCGATCTGCGGTGGCTACGCTGCCGGCAAAGGAAGTTCTGTCGGGTAGTTTTGCCACGCCATCTTCTACAATTACCTTTAAGCCATCATGAAGGCTGCCCAGGATACTGTTGCCCTCGGGCATCCCAGCAGCACGCATGGAATCTGTAATCAGGGCCATGCGATCTGTTCCTTTTATCTTGCAAATTAATTTCAAAAGGGGTGGCGGGCAGTGTATGCCATCGGCAATCACTTCTACGTCCATCTCATCGATGAGGTAGGCACTTTCCACCACACCTGCATAGCGGAGGGCATTTTTACGGGTTACGCCCGTCATGCAGGAATAAAAGTGCGTAGCCAGGGTATACCCATTTTCAAATGCCAGCAGCGTCTCATCATATAGCGCATCGGTATGCGCCAGCGCCACCAGTATGCCCTTCGATTTCAGGTAGTGTGCAAATTCAATAGCACCCTCTAATTCAGGTGCTGCACTCCATCTTTTAATAGATGATGATCGGGATAATATCGCTTTGTATTCTTTCGGATCCGGATTGCGGATATAGCGTGGATCCTGTGCCCCTCGCTGGCTCATGGCAAAATAGGGCCCTTCCAGGTGTATACCCAGAAACTGAGCACCTGCAGTATTATTCCTGTTAGCCTGCTCATACAATTCCAGTGTTTTGTAGAGCTCTTCTGTTTCAGCTGTAAGGGTGGTAGGCAGCATGGCAGTGGTTCCATACTGCGCATGCGTTTCTGCAATTTTCAGGAACGCATTTTCTGATCCATCCATAAAATCATGTCCACCCCCGCCGTGCACATGCATGTCAATAAAACCAGGGGCAATATAGTTTCCTTTTGCATCTATCTCTTCAGCATCCGGAACATCTATATTGCCTGCCGATACTTCCACAATTTTTCCTCCGGAAACTACCACTGTACCCTGCCTGATTAGCCGGTAAGGAGTTAAAATGTTACCGTTAAAAATCTTCAGTTTTCCTCCCATAATTCTGATTTTGCTGTATCGCATTTTGTTAGCAGCACTTGTTACTGCGCCACTTCTCAAAAGCGTCTGGGTGATCGATGCATTTAGTCTGTTATCTCCTGAAGGCATATTCCGGCCTGTACTCTGCAACACTACCTCTGCGAGATTGCCTGCAGAGGTGTTAGTCTCAGCGTTCAGTCCGGCAAACAAGCTAAACCACCTGCCAGAGATGGTTCAGAAGACTACCTATATGACCTGTAAAAAGTGGGATGTCCCATTCGGGATGAAGATTTTTAAGGAAAAGCAATAACCAGGAAGCTTATGAAGAGGATTTGGTTCTTTATTTACTGTAGATGATCAGATCTTTGACAAGACAGGCTCCTTTGAAACCAGCGGTTCCCCTGATTCTCAGGCTAACATGACCTCCCGATAAGGGGGCTATATCTTCAGCCACAAAAGCTTCTTCATTGTTGATCGTCAGCCAGAGTTTGTTTCCACTCCGCCCCACTTCCACATCATAATACAAACCTGCCACCATGCTGTTATCAGGAGCTGAAGCTAAAATTTCTCCGGAACCATGATTTTTTCTCACAAAAGGGGTAAGGCCATGCGGTGCATTTTTAAAAGCAAAGAAGTAATTTTCCTTTTCTTCGTACCATAAATTAAAATTACCATCATAATCCCGGGGAATTGAAAGAGAAACTGATGGTCCTGGATCTGATCCTGAAATTACTACTGCAACTACAGAAGCTGCAGTTAGCGCCAGCACTTTAAATTTTAAGACTACATGCTCGCCATATGCCATGGGACTTACAAGCATTACTCCCTTTGTTTCATCATGCTCCTTCAGGCATAACTGGTTTCCAATTGCAAAAGCCTCTCCCGCTCCCCATATTTTCCATTCCTTTAGTTCTGCTGGAGTTATCTTTTCTTCTTTCAAATCCTCCGGTCTTTCTGCTGTAGATTGTGCATTGGTAAGGCCGGTTATATTGATAAACAATACTGCAAAAAGAAATGCTTTGGTGCTCATCGGTTCAACGCTTTGGTGCTGATCAGTAAAATATTCATTTGGCAAGCAGGCATGTTTAGCAGTTAAAGAACAGCTTCCCGGAAATCCTGCTACTGGAACTTGAGGGTACCGAAAAATTCGGGGAGGTGAAATCTAGGTTCCGGATTATCTACAAACGACCAGGTAAGCCAGTGTGGGTGTGAACTTTCAGAGGCAATTTTATAAAAGTTTGCTTTCCACTCCACGCCGGGGGCAGGAGGCACTACCTCATAATACTGTTTCAGAATTTCAATTGGCAGCCGGTACTCAACTGTCCAGGTAACAGGGTCTTCTATTTCAGGAGTTACAATGCGCGGAAGCGAATGTGCAATTTCAATTTTATCGAATGCTGCTTTAGGGATTTTTGTCTGGCCATCTTTTGCGACTTTCTGAAATTTAAACACTGCAGTACCGCCACAATTCACCTCCAGATTAAAATACCCCTTGCTTATATCAGTACCCGGGGTAAAGAAAAATTCCACACAACTATCTCTGGATACAGGTCCCTGGTACTCATCGATCATGCACCTGACGTACTGGTCTTTTACTCTGAAAATTATGTAAACAGCCTCCTGGTCGTAGGTTACTTTTGCCTGAACTTCCGGCTTATGATCCGGCTCCTGCCCCATATATTTATCTACATCGAGTGCCTTTACACTATTCCAGGGTTCTTTGTTCCAGTCTGCATTGATTTCAACCGGTTCAGACAAACGTTCAACCGTATACACAGCCGGCTTTTTAGACACCGCACAGCTGCTCATGAGCAGCAAAAGAAACGCATGCATAAATAGTATATATCTGAAATTCATTCGCCTTATAGCAACACCCAGGCTTTCAGCAGCGGAAGCGGCCTCTTTCTGTTTTATTTGATTTATCATAAACTGCTGCAACTCCAGCTCATAGCGTTAGTTTTCTTCAGTTTCTGTACTGGAGACTATCCGGAACTGTTTTTTCCAGGCTGCTCTCCTGCTTTCAGCTGAAACAACTACAAACCTTGTTTCTCAAGTGATGCTATTGAAGCAATCCTTTGATCTTTCTCTGCTGCTCTTCATTTAAAACAACCTTTCCAGCAGCAGCATTAGAAACCAGCTGCTGCACGCTTGAGGAAGACGGTATAACAGGCCCCATACCAGGCAGCGTTAACATATACGCAATTACAAGCTGGGGTAACTCCAGCCCCCACTCACGTGATAATTTTCTTAACTGGTGTAATTTTTCCAGATTAGCCCCGCTGGTCTTTTCTTCCACTGTTCCTTCATCAAAAAGACGATCTCCGGGACCAGCCGCATCCGGATCAAGGTACCTTTCTGTCAGAAGCCCTCTTGCCAGAGGACTCCAGGCAATGTAGGAGATGCCTGTTTGAGCAGCATGTTCCAGCACTCCGGTGTAGGAGCTGTTTTCTCCCTGCAGCAGGTCATACTGGTTCTGCACTGCCAGAATGCGGCTGCGGACAGATCCACTTTCCCTGATAACCCTATGATAGGCACCTAGCTGATCGACCGTAAAATTTGATACTGCGAAATACCTGATCAGGTCTTGTCTGGCCAGATCTTCTATAGCCGAAAGACTTTCTTCAATTGGCCTAAGCGGATCGAAAGCATGGAAGTAGAGCAAATCAATGTAATTAACCTGGAGCCGCTCTAAGCTTGCATACACAGCATCCAGAATGCTAGCCCGGGAAAGCCCGCAATGATTAGGCGTTAGCCCATCCATGGCACCGAATATCTTGGTTGCCAATATAATGTTGCGTCTTTCTGAGCTGTTGTTTTTCAGCCAATTGCCAATTACCCGCTCTGAATTGCCCGAAGAATTATTATATCGGTTGGCTGTATCCCATAAGGTAACACCCAGTTCCACAGCCTTATCAAAAATCTGAAATGCCTGTTTCTCATCTACCCTGGATCCATCGCCCGTTTCGGGATAGCCTATTTTCCAGGTGCCTAAACCAATGTTAGGTACACGAAAGCCCGATGTTCCCAGGGGCCTGTAAGGCATATCATTGAAATCATCAACCTGAAATGGTAAATTGTATAGTACCGGGTTCGGTTTACTGTAATTCATATGATCTCCATTCATCTGGCTTAGCACTGTATCTCTGGTGTTTTTGTTAATGAATACTGATAAAAAGCAAGCCTCTGCCGCAGCAGTTCATGCTATTGCACACAGTTTACTGGCTTTTTATTTCATATTCCTTAATCTCTACTCTTGGCGGATTATTGTACTTAAGCGCCTCAGTATCGACATAATTTACAAATTCATTTTCATTATTGTTAACCTTGCCAAAACTCCAGGCGCCTACAATCATGTATTCAAAGAAGTGATCAGCGGTTACTGGTATCTTAAATACATGGTTCCCTCCGAAACCATTGATGTTATGATATTCAGGTTTGAAAGCATCCTTTACCACAATGCCAATACCCTGCCACGGCACCACAAGCACCTCATCACCAATGTCTTCATCGGGAATGCGCGCCTCAATATTTCTTCCCATCGATATGGCATAGCCCTTCTTGTTAATACTCTTGTATTCTTCCATAATCCGGCGGATGCCGGCTCCAAACATGGCATCGCTGCCCGGGGGCAGAAATTCATTAAATTTTACCTCCACTATGCTCCAGGATTTATCTGCATAGGCTATGTAATTCTGCTCCAGTTCATAGAAACCCTTACCGGAGTTCCAGTTCATGGTTTTCACCTTGATCATACTCCGCAGGGGTCCGTTATACACCACATCGTAGGCAAAACGGCTTTCACTGAAGGGGCCTTTATCCAGTGCCGGAGAGTTGTGGTAGGCACGCGCAGGTTTTTCGGGATTAGCCGGATTCTCAAACACACACATGCTGCCGGAGCCGAAGGTCTCTGCTACGGTCATAATATCCGTACCAAGCTCCCAGGGCATATAATAGCCCGATTTATTAGTGGAATACTCATAGTAAGCCGTGAGCATAGGATCGCGCTTGCCGTGAAGATCCACAGAATGAGGATACCATAGCTTCCAGCCCATGTGTTCTGACTCCCACAGCGGCACTGTATGCCGGCCATAATTTCCGATAGCGGCGTGTACACGATGAGCCGTCATGCCGCGTTCGTAGTGATCTACATAAATATAGAATTCCCGGTTTTCCCTGGGTTTCAGATCTGTCATAAAAAAGATCTCATCCCAAACCCCATCTTTATTGATGTCATCTACCTGGAGTTCTACAAAGTGCCCGTTGGTTTCCTTTCGCCTGACGTAGCCGCTCATGGCTTTCAGTTCGGCCAGGCTAGGCTCCTTATTGCCGGGAAGTTTGGGATCTACAATATTGATCCATCGTTCCGGAACATTCTGAACCGGCAGCTGGCTTCTCCTGATTACAACAGGACATTTCTCACAAGCTATATTCAGCGGATTAGTTACTGTAATACGTATGCGCTGCGAAGGGGCGTAATCAGTACCTTCGGTATACCAGCCATACTTAGTTTGGGCTTGTGCAGAAATACCCAGGCAGCTCAGGAATATGGAGCCTAATAATAGTTTCTTCAACATAGTGTAATTTCCTGATTGAATATATATTACCAGGGGTTGTTAATCTTTTCTGAAGTGGGGCTTTGGTAAAGTTGATTGATAAATGCACTGAACCAACTATAGGAAAAGGAGTATGAACTTTATGGATCCATACTCCTTTTATACCTTTTTTAATCAAAATCAGTCAGTTGGGGTTGGAAACTGGTTCAGCGGTTTAGCATCCCACCAAAGCCTGGTATTATGTACATCTGGTCCACCCAGTAGCTGAATGGCTTCCTCCACGGCCGCAGCGTTATTTAAGTTTTCTACTCTTGAAAACCGTAGTCTTCTCATGAGCTCGTCTCTTGCTACAGTAGCAGCAGGTCTCAGAGCCATAACGGCATAACCTCTTGGGTAGCCTGTCCTTCTGCGTTCTGCCCAGGCTTCACGTCCGTCAGGGTATACCGCCAGCCATTTTTGTGTAATGATTTGCTCAAGCCTAGTTTCGAAATCCGCACCCTCCTGATAAAGCACAGGTATGTTGGTCATAGCCGGACTGTTAAACTTATCCTCTGTTGGAACAGGGGTTGCGGTACTGTTGATGTATGCTTCTACCTCTGCAGGCGTTGCAGAAGACCATTGTGCAATAGAAGTTCTGATACCTTCATTGTATAATTCCTGGGCGGTACCTCCCATCTCCCATCCTCTTAAAGCACCCTCTGCCCTTAGAAAATAAACTTCAGCGGCATACATCACTGCGCTTGGTGTGGTAGCGCCTCCTCCTCCATCGGCATAAGGCAGCCATCGGTCATCCACAAAAGAATGATCTTCATTAATGGTTCCAGATCTATCTTCTGCGGTTAGTCCGTTTCTAATTCCATGATATCCTCCATTACCGCCAAGCCGTCCACCAGCTTCGTTGAAGTACTCACTGAGCCTGGGGTCATTCCAGCCTTTAAGGGTGCTTTCCATAGAAGCACTCATTCTAAACTCATTCAGGTACGTCCAGCGCGACAGATTATTGATTGACTTCGTGGTAGCTAATACACCGGCATTGTCTTCATTCGTCATCATCACGCCATCCGCCACAGCTTTTTCGGCTTCTGTTTTTGCCAGATTCTCATCAGCATATACCACCCGCATTGCCAGCCTGAGTCTCAAAGAGTTTGCAAACGTGAGCCATTTAGCAACATCGCCAGAATATACCTGGTCGTTTGAGCCAAATGCATTCGCGCTGGTATTTTGTTTTAGAACAGCAACTGCTTCATCCAGTGTTTTGAAGAAATCACGGTATACCTCTTCCTGCGAATCAAATGGAACACTGGTTTTTTTACTGCCAAACTCTGAGTAAATGATGGGGCCATAATAGTCGGTCACACGGTGGTACATCCATACCTTCCACACCTTAGCCACAGCATTTTGTACCGGCATATTATTTTCTGCCGTAAACTGTTCCACAAAATAGATCTGTGGCGCTGTTTCTCCATAAAATTCTTCATACCACCAATCGCCCCAGCGTGGATTTTCCTCAAACATATCTGACCAGAAATTATTTTTAGTGGTCGCAAAATACTGAGCATAGATATCGGCAAAAAGGTTTTGGCCCACCTGGTAACGATCTCCCGCTATGGCATTCCATTGGGTTTGGGCAAATGCCTGACCAAGGAGGGCTCCATCTAAGTTATCTGCCGCGATTACATTGTCAGGCGTGTTTAGCTCGTCGAAATGATCCGTACAGGAGCCTGTACCGAGCAGGAGCATGGCCATAAGACCAACAGCACCCATCGATTTATTATATTTCTTTATATTATTTAACATTGCGCTCTATGTTTTGTAAAATAAAATAGTAGTGAATGATCGCTTACTTAAAAATCAATCGACAGATTGATTCCATAAGACCTGGTGGTAGGAGGCGCAAACGCCTGGTATCCTTCAGAAATGATTCCTGTACCCTGAGACAGATAATCCGGCTCCAGGCCTTTGGAAGCTCTATACAAGAATAACAGGTTTCTGCCCACCAGCGAAATTCTCACATTGGAGATTCCCACTCTGCTCAGCATGTTGTTTGGTAGCGTATAACCGAAGGTCAGTTCCCGAAGCCTGGTATTTGTAGCACTCTCTACAAAGGCTTCGGCATAAGGTTGACTACGACCTCCGGTGCTTCTCCAAAATGTTTGAGCGTCTGTGGCTATATTATTAATCTCTCCGGTCTCCTCTACAACTGCCACTTCATCAGGAAAGATGTTCTCTCCGAAAACAAGGCCGCCTTCTCTGCCTAAAAGTGTTCTCTCCGTTAAACCATAGCCATCGAGAATGGCATTCGTCATGGATACCAGTGTACCTCCCTGCCGGTGTTCAATCAGGAAACCCAGGTTGAAATTCTTAAAGGTAATGTTGTTGTAGACACCGCCCATCCAGTCAGGATTGAAATTAGCAATTCTTCTACCCTCATCTGCACTGATAGGTATTCCAGAAGGGCCAACAAGCACCCTTCCCTGTTCATCTCTTTTCCAAGTATTTTTGGAGTAGATCTCGCCAAAAGGCTTACCTTGTTCTACTATAAAATCCCGGAGGTACCCATCAGATCCAACCACCAGTTTGGGGCGTTCGTCGGAGATTTCCAACACCATATTCCGGTTAAGGCCGAAGTTAAAGTTCATTTCCCAGCTTAGGTTCTTGCTAACCACCGGAACAACCGTTAAGAGAGCTTCAATTCCTTTGTTTTCAATATCTCCACCATTCGTATAATAGGATGCAGCCCCTGAGCCAATAGGAAGGCCAATGGTAAACAGCTGGTCAATGGTGTTCGTCCTATAGGCGGTAAGATCCAGTCCTAGCCTATTCTTGAAAAACCGAATATCCATGCCAATTTCTATAGACTCTGTTGTTTCAGGTCTTAGATCAGGGTTTGGCAGAATGTTACTTAGTTCAAGAAAGCCATTCCGTCCACCTTCTAAAAACCTGGCAGTACGGCTTAGCATGTACGGTTGGGCAGCATTACCTACCTGCGCCCAGGAGCCTCTTAATTTAATTAAGGAAACTGCTGTAGGCATGGTAATCAGATCAGAAACAACAGCTGATACGCCCACAGAAGGATAGAAATAGGAACGGTTCTGCGCTGGTAAGGTTGAGCTCCAGTCATTACGGCCGGTAATATCCAGGAAGATCGCATTTTTCCAGGCAATCTGGCCAAATCCATACAAGGATTGTAAATCACTATTCAATCCCGGATCATGTGTGATTTCATGTTCAGTAGTATTACTGATAGCAAACAAATTTTCCGCTAACAGGCCTGCCGCAGGAAGTGTATTGACATAAATTCCGCCGCTACGTAGCATTCTGGTACTACCTCCAAAGTTGATGTTAAAGTCCCAATTGCTTGAGATATCCTTAGCATACGAGAGTAAGAATTCTCCATTAAAGAGCGAATTTTCGTTTTCAAAAACATCATACCTACCCTTTGGCGCTCTTGTGTACGTATCGTTATAATACTTTACATCTCCATTCGTATTCGAAACATCATAGGAACCTCTGGCCATGATGGTGAGATCATCTGTTAGCTTATAATGCAAAGCTGACATCAGAATGGCACGGGTACGCTTACTTTCGTTGAGGTTGCGGTTCAGGGTCCAATAGGGATTCGCACCTATGTCTGTGTTAGGATTCCAGAAGTTCTGGCGAAGCAAGCCTCCATCGTTCAAATAGTCAAAATTGATTGCATCGGCTGTGGAGATGTTAGAAGGCATCTTGTAAATCTGCATCACGGGGTTATAGTTAGAAGGTCCCGTGGGTAACTGATTTTCAAGATTCTGCTGCATAAAGGAAATCTTGCTCTCTAATCTAAGTCTTTTTGATAGCTGACTGTTAATGCCTACTGTAGCATTGTGTCGTAACAGCTCGTTATTAGGTACAATGCCCGCAGCCTTCGTTAGGGTGTACGAGAAAATTCCTTGCGTTTTCTCAGTGCCCATGGTGGCTATAACGTTAGAAGCCAGGTTATAGCCTTTTTGAAAAACATCGCTTTTATTATTAGGGTTAGGAGAGAAAGCATACTGAGCTGGCGAGTCAGGATCAAGGGACCAATGATCTACCAGCTGGCCTTCCATTCTTGGCCCCCAGGCTTCTTCGGTTCTCATGTCGTAGACTCCGCCGAGTCCCTGACCATATACATTCTGAAATTCGATCGGAATGCTTGGATCATTAATCATGTACGTATTATTTACGCTTATTCTGGTTTCCCCCTTCTTTCCTCTTTTGGTTTCAATAATGATCGCACCATTCTGGGCCGCACTTCCATATAGCGCAGCTGCATTCGGGCCTTTTAATACGTTAATGGAGGCAATCATGTCCGGGCTAAGGTCTGACGGATTGCCAAGGGTAGGCACCCCATCTATTACATACAGTGGCTGGTTATCGCCTGAGATGGAACGATTACCGCGCAATACCACCCGAGCTTCTGAGCCTACCCCTGCCCCGGCTGTATTGATTGATAAACCGGCCACTCTTCCCTGTAAGGAATTTATAACGTTCAGCTCCCGGGCCTGCGACATTTGTTGTGTTGGCACATCCTGAGTAGCATAGGTCAGAGACTTTTTCTCACGCTCCAAACCAAAAGCAGTAACCACAACTTCTGAAAGTGACTCCACATCCTGATACAATGAAATGTTCACTACGTTCTGATTACCGACAGTTATTTCTTCTGTGATAAAACCAACTGAAGAAAATACCAACACCGCTGCTCCGTCGGGAACACTGATGCGATAGTCACCTTCACCATCTGAAACTGTACCTGTTGTAGTGCCTTTTATGATGATGTTAACCCCGGGTATACCCTGCCCGGCCGGATCTGTTACCCTTCCACTCACTATTTTTTCCTGAAGGTCTGCAAGGCTGGCCTGCTGGTTTGTTTCGGAACCAGTCGTACTGCTTTGCCTGTTCTCTTTGGAGATCAGAATTCGCTTATCAATTTGTTTGTAAGTAAGCTCAGTGTTTGCCAGCAGGGCTTCCAGATGTGCTTTTACCGATTGCTTTTTGCCTGGATTATTCAGGTTTACAACGTCTTTAATATCCTCATTCCGGTACATGAAATGAAAAGGACTAAGCGCTTCAATTTTCTTGAAAGCATTCAGGAGCGATTCATTTTTAAGCTCAAGGCTTATTTCTACCTCATCTATTGTCTTAACATTTTCAGGAGTGGCAGAAAACAGATCTACAGTAGCGAATAATATCATCAGGGAAACGATCCCTATTCTTCTGATAGTTTGAATAAACAAGCTACCTAATATCTGAAAGGGCTTAGGTATTGACCTTTTATCTCGGTGAGCGCCTAAAACAACGGTAAAAACATTCATAAATTCTTTTCTTTTAGGTAACAAACATGGTTAATTGACTACTTCTGGTGGCTAAATTGATATCCGTCGAGCGGACATAGAGACAAATAATTTACGATTACATCCTGGAGGCGGGAGCAACTAATCTTCAAAAAAACTCCTAAGGGTAAACTTCACTTATGCCTTTTCATGGAGGAGGTCTTTTATCCATAAGTTCTAATGGTTTAGGTAGAGAGATTATTCTTTTTTTCTGATCATGACCTGGCCTTTGTCCTGATCATAGGTATATGTTGCATTGTTAAATTCGCAAATGCTCTTTAACACCTGTTCCAGGCTTTCATTTTTAAGAATTGTGATGGTAAAGCGCTCCGACCGGGCAACCTCTTCGCCACAGATGATGTGCACATCAAAACGGTTTTCAAGCAAGCCTGATGCTTCTGTAATGGTTACATCATCCAGTAAGATATCTTGTGTTTTCCAGCTAAGGTGGGTGCTGGAATCTGCTTTGGTTTTAACTACATCAGCTTTTTCTTTGTAAAAAGTCAGTTGCTGATCCTGTACCAGCGTGCCGAAGGTTTTATGCTGGTTCTCAACTTTTACTTTTCCTCTGGTTACGGCTATAGATACATCTTCATCAGCAGGCCAGGCTTTTATGTTGAAAGAGGTGCCTAAAACAGTTGTTTTTAAGCTGCCGGCATGCACAATAAATGGTCTTAAAGAGTCATGTTTTACATCAAAATAAGCATCTCCCTCCAGGTGTACCTCTCTAACGGCTAAGCCATCGAAAGAAGCAGCATAATCTATTTTACTGCCTGCTTTAAGAATTACATAACTACCATCGGGCAGGTTGATTAAGCGCTGCTCTTTTTCCAAACCTGTGCTGATTACGGTGGTTTGTTGTTGCTGTGGTTTGTTGTTAATGTAAAATATTGCTCCTGCTGCACTAAGCGCAAATATGAAAATAGCGGCAGCCAGATACTTTGTCCACCCTCTGTCCAGGGACTTTACTTTCTGTGTCTTTTGTTCGTGCTGACTAATCCTTTCCCAAATAGATTCTCTTATTTGGTTCTTTAATGCTTGCTTTTGCTCTGCTGTCAGTAGTTCCTCAATATCAGGCTCAGCATTAAACATCTCGTAGTAGCTCAATAAAAACTGACGCTCTGCTTCAGTAGCATTACCTTGCAAATACTTCTGCAGCAACTTTATGAAATGAGCTTTATTCATTGATGAAGAAAGAGTAGTTGATTATATATACATGATCCGTAAATCAACTAAAGCCCCATCTTTATCTTAAATATTTATAAGTATTTCAAAAATTTATCAAATGACAATTGCCTGACTGACTGGCAATTCCTAAGATGTACATTTGGTTTATCCAGGTGTGCCGGTTTCGGCAAATAGAAAACACCCGCGATAGCAAACAAAGGGTCCGGATAGACTACAGTTGTAACAGAGAAACACGTATCTGTTCAATTGCTTTACCAATCTGGTTCTGAACTGTTTTTCTGGATAGACCCAGCATAGCAGCAATGGCCTTTGTGGTTAAATCTTCGTTGAAACGCAACCGAAATATTCTCTGCCTTTTAACCGGTAATGTATTTAAAAGTGATTCGTAGCCTTTGAAAAATTCTTTCCGCAACACAGCTGCCTCTGTTTGTACCTGGGCAGCTGGTACATCATGTAAGAGCTGAAGAAAGGGGCTTGTCTTTTTTTGTTTCTCTACCAGCTTAAACACACGGTTCCGAACCGCTACACTTAAATAAGCCGGAAAATTATCAATATGATTCTCCTTCTTAAGCCAGATATGAACAAATATTTCCTGCACCACATCTTTCGCCTGATCAGCATCTTTTAACCTTTTGTAGGCATTATTATATGCTTGCTGCCAGTATTTTTCATACAGCACGTTAAAGGAATGCTCACAGCCCCGCTTAACATTTGCCAGCAGTGATGCATCATCGGTATGATCTAAGATGGTTTTTGTTATCATAAGCCTAAGGTTTAAAAGAATTCAACACCTCTTATTATTGTGCTTATTGTACAGGGTTTCGTGAAACCTTAACAGGCCTTATACAGCGTAATCAGGCCCCAGAGCTTTTTCTGCATTGATCAGTTGCAGAAAACACGATAAATAGTTAATAATAACTTTATATCTTAATAATAATCATTTTTCTTTTAACTACAGCTTATACTGCAAATTTTTTTTTATTAATCTATATAATAAACAAATTTTAAAGTTCATCCTTTTCCAGCTTCGCCCCAGGCAGAGCAATTCGGCCTTAGATACCTTTGCCCCGCTCTGATCTCCTTGCTTAAAAGTATTCCCTGCACTACCACTCCCGGAGCAATCTGCAGGTCATATACATCCGGTTTGATGAAAGCAAACTAAGGTACATCATTAGCAGTGGCTTGGCACAAAGCATATACCTTAGTTTCAGTACTGACATGTGCAGAATGTGCTGGATCCCGATAGTTACAGGCAGTACTCCCCAATTGCATCTGGACTTTGTTTTTTCAGCACTCAGATTCAGGCAGGATAAATGACATAGCCCTTAGCCCTTCTGTTCAGCTATGTTATAATTCACATAGCAATTCAAGATAATTGCGGCAGCTAAACCAACCCCATTGACTACTACCTATCCTGAATTCCTCAAGCTTAAATCAGGCACTGTTCACACAGAATAATCCTGAACGTGAACCTGAAGCAACACTATGCCCATCAAAGTTTCGGCAGTTAGGGCTCAATGCCCTCATCCTGCGAGGCATTCCTATCAGTTTTGTTCGGCGTGATCAAAACCTTGAAGAAGAAGTAGGCTGTCATACCGGTAACCAGAAGCATTGTACCCAGCATTAATACAAGTGCAGATGTATTCATATATGATGCGTTCTGTTTTCTCTTACTCTTTTCTTATAAGCCAGGTACACCAACAGTGCGAAACTAAAGAATACAAACAGCAGTAGTATGCGGGAAAAGTTAACAAACATCAGCTGGTTCTGCAAAAATTCCACTTTTTCAGGATCAGTCGCTGCCGCCAGCTCTTCTTTCAGGCCACTATTCATTACCCGTTTAATTATGGAACTGTTGTCTAATGTCCAGCTTCCCTCAATGGCTGCTCCCCAGTCGCCCCCAAGCGGGGTAACCAGTGAACCCACAAACACCCACAGCAATAACAGAGGTGTTACATACTTGATAATATACTTATAAATGCCCGGCACCCCGATATCAGCATTCATGGTTATTTCGCGCCAGCCGTTTTTCATGCCGAATACCCACGCAAATAAAATCGATTCAAGTAAAGCGAAAACCACCAGCGAAACGGTACCTGCCCAATAGTCATACTCATCGAATACGCCATAACTAAAAAATAAAACGGTGGGCATACCTAAAGCAAAAACAATGATACCAAACGACCAGGCAGCAGGTTTGTGACTCCAATTAAATTCATCTTTTAAAAAGCCAATCCAGGGAGTACCCATGGCCAAGGATGAGGTAATGCCTGCAAAAAACAACAGGCTGAAAAAGATAAAGCAGGATATGGCTCCGATTACATCGCCCCACTGCATAAATAAATATGGCAGCGTTTTAAAACCAAGCCCCAATCCACCCATCTGTACCAGTTCTGTTACCCTGTCTATACCAAGGTAGGCAATAGAGATGGGGATCAGGATAAAGCTACCCAATACCACCTCCACAAATTCATTCATCCAGCCGGCAGACATGGCACTAAGGGCAATATCATCTTTTGCACGTACATAAGAGGCATAACAATGCACAGTACCCATGCCAATTGAAAGGGTAAAGAAAACCTGGCCTGCAGCAGCCAGCCATACAGAAGGCGACCAGAGGTTGCTGTAATCCGGTGTCCACAGGAAGTTAAGGCCTACAGTGCTATCGTATATTGCACCATTATCACCCGCTTTAATGGTAAAACCCTGATAAGCCAGAAAAACACCAAAGAGGATAAGCAACGGCATGCCAATTTTTGCAACACGCTCCACCCCCTTCTCAAGGCCTTTAGATAAAATGTAGGTATTTAATAAAAGACAAAGCACAAAGAAAACAATGGGTTCATAAGGAATACCCATGGTGGAGACCCCCAGATTAACATATTCATCAAAAAAATCTGCCACGCCAGCCTGGCTTAAACCATTAAAACTACCGCCCAGGCTATGCATCATGTAAGACAGGGTCCAGGATTCAAGGTAACAGTAATAGGCTGCCACGGCAATGTTAGTCCAGATACCAAAAACGCCTATGTATTTCCATAGGCGGTTTTTGTGCATGGTATCCATAATAAATGGCGTTGAGTGGTGGCCAAACTTACCACCAAAGCGGCCCATGGCCCATTCAATCCACAGAAGCGGAATGCCTATCAGCAGAAAACAGGCAAGGTAAGGAATGATAAAGGCCCCACCCCCATTCTGAACAGCCTGAACCGGAAACCTCAGGAAATTAGACATGCCCACAGCATTTCCTGCCATGGCGAGAATAAGACCTACCCGTGTACCCCAGGATTCTGTTTTAGGTCTTTTAATGGTGGTTGCAGATGTATTGATTGTACAGAATGTTTAGTGGCTTCTCTGAAAGAAATAAGTAAATCAACAGTAGGAAGAGTACAAAATAGGGATCCTTATGACCGATACCAAAGATTTTCTGCTAACCTTTTTTATTTAATAACATTCTGCATCAGCAATCTTAAGCGCTTCTGATATAATTGCCAGCCCCTCATCCATCTGTTCCTGGTTTATACAAAGCGGAGGCGCAATGAATACATAGCTCCAGCGCACAAATGTGTACAAACCTAGTTCCTTAAGCTTTGCTGCTACTTTGTTCATAACTGCCATTTCTGATGGCTTTGCATTGAAGGGGGCAAATGGTTCTTTTGTTGTGCGGTTCTTTACAAGCTCCAGGCAACCTAACAGGCCGGTATTTCTGAAATCACCTATTGAAGGGTGCTGCTTTTTCATTTCTTTCACCCTTTGCTCCAGGTACCTGCCCATTAGCGCTGCATTTTCTATAAGATTATCATCTTCGTAAATTTTGATCACCTCCAGGGCAGCCGCACAGGCCGTTGCATGAGCAGAATAGGTTAATCCCAGCATTAAGGGGATATCATCAAAACGTGCAGCAATTTTATCAGTCACCATCAAAGCCCCCAGCGGCAGATAGCCAGCTGTTAAGCCTTTGGCCAATACCATCATATCTGGCACCACACCATGATTATTTATACCAAACCAGTTTCCTGTTCGGCCAAAGCCACTCATTACTTCGTCTGCTATCAGCATTATGCCATGCTTATCACAGATTTCCCTAAGCTTTGCCCAGTAACCCTGCGGATATTTCAAACAACCCGAGGAGCCGGATTCTCCTTCCATCAAAATTGCTGCGATGTTTTGCGGCCCCTCATAGGCTATGATACGTTCTAAATGTTCAAAACACGCTTCCTGGCATTCGCCTTCGTGGTGCATAGGACAACGGTAGGCATAAGGAATTTCAACATGTATAAAATTTGGAGCCTGCTGACCGTCAACGGCCAGCTTTCGAGGATCGCCGCCTGCGGATATCGCACCATATGAAGATCCATGATAGGCCCGGTAACGGGTAAGAATCTTATGCCGGCCCGTGTAAATCCTGGCCAGTTTTATAGCATTTTCAATGGCAGTAGCACCACAAACTGTAAAAAAGGCTTTGTTTAAATCTCCGGGACAAATTTCAGCAAGCTTTTTCCCAAGCTCACCCCTGACCTTGGTAACACAGCTTGGCGTTACATAGCTTACCTGCTGCATTTGCCGCACCACGGCTTCTGTTACCCTTTGGTTGCCATGACCAATGTTTACATTCATCAAGCCTGAGGAAAAGTCAATGATGCGGTTTCCATCATAATCGTATAGATATATACCTTCTGCTCTCTCTACGCAAATCGGGTTGATTCCTTTTTGTTTAGACCAGGAGAACAAGGTGTAATCCATGCTATTTTCCAGTATCCTGTCCTTTTCCTGCCTGGTTATTGTAGCTGTTTCTGGTAGCATAATAATATTGTTTGTAGATGAAACTCTAGAAGAATTCAGACAGGTAGGATTAACTCATCCAGTTAACACCTGCCTCAGCATTCCATTTTGTGGTAACTTTTTTAAGTTTTGTCCAAAATTCTATAGAGCTTTTTCCGGTAATATCCAGGGCACCGAATTTTGATTCATTCCAGCCTCCAAAGGAAAAAGGTTCTCTGGGAACGGGCACACCAATGTTTACCCCTACCATGCCGGCACCTGCGTGATCTATCACCTGCCTTGCCGCGCCACCATTCTGGGTGAAGACCGCAGCAGCATTACCATAAGGATTAGCATTTTCTATGGATAGTGCCTCAGCAAGCGTAGTGGTTCTGATGATGGAAAGAACAGGGCCAAAAATTTCTTCTCTGGCCACAGCCATATCCGGTGTAACGCCATCAATGATTGTTGTTCCTACATAATAGCCCTCTTCTTTACCACTTACAGTTACATTTCTGCCATCTACTAAAATTCGTGCACCAGCTTGCTCTGCCTGAGTAATGTATCTTTCAATCCGCTCCTTAGCCTCCCTGGTAATTACAGCCCCAAGATTTTCGCCGGGCACTAATTTCGCTGCTTCAATGCAGATCTGATCAATAATTCCATCAACCTCCCCAACCGCCAGCATGACAGAGGCTGCCATGCAGCGCTGGCCGGCACAGCCTGTTACGGAAGCAACAACATTGGAGGCTGTCATTTCCTTTTGAGCATCTGGCAATACAATTAAATGATTTTTTGCCCCACCCAGTGCCAGCACTCTTTTCATATGAGCGGTACCCCGGGCATACACAATCTTGGCCACTTTTGTGGAGCCAACAAAAGAAACAGCTTCTATGTCCGGATGATCACAAATTGCTTCTACAACTGATTTATCACCGTTTACAATATTCAGTACCCCATCAGGCAATCCTGCTTCCTTAAGCATTTCGGCCACCCGAACCAGGCTTAAAGGCACCTGTTCAGAGGGCTTCACTATCATGGTGTTTCCTAATACAAGTGCATTGGGTATGGTCCAGTGAGGCACCATACTCGGAAAATTGAAAGGCACAATACTAGCAACCACACCTACAGGGTGGCGCTCCAGGCGACACTCCACCCCCCGGCTTACCTCCAGTACTTCTTCTCCCACCATTTGGGGCATAGAACAGGCGAACTCTGTTAGTTCAATGCTTTTCTCAATTTCTGCCCTGGCTTCTGAATAAGTTTTCCCATTTTCTTCACTCACCAGCTCCGATAGTTCGTGAATGTGCTTTGCAAGCAAATTACGGTAAGCAAAAAACACCTGCACCCGCTCTTTTACCGGAGTACGGCTCCAGGTCTTAAAAGCATTTTTAGCTGCCAACACTGCACGGTTTAGTGCTACATCAGAAGAAAGAGGAACAGTTGAAAGTAAAGATCCATCCAGTGGAGAATATACCTCCAGAACCTTTTCTCCATCGGGGGCTACAAACTGTCCATTAATAAAATTGGACACTTCTGGATATTTCAAAGTCAGAGTTTCCATAGACCATCAGGTTGTTATTAGGTTGTAAATGCAAATATTATTGTAAATATAATCTTAACTGCAATAATTGCAAATTAAATATAATGAAAGTTATTTTTTGTTTTTAACAAGTGGTAAAACAAAAATTTTATATATATTGATCTTATATGGATCATTACCTGCCGGCTTACACCTGCGGGTAAAGGAACGGCAAAGTAAAAAGCAGCTGTAGCGGGAGAATGGCCCTATTACTATTGGCCTGGTCTTTTGATGGTATCACCGCACAACCTAAAACAGAATTGAATCGTGCAACGGAAACTTAAAATCTGATGACAAGACTATCACGCAGAGAAGCTATATACAGGATAGGTTTGCTAATGGGGGGTGTGCTTTCTATTCCTGCCCTATCGTTTCTGGAGGGTTGCCAGCCACAGGTGAAAGAAAAAAGTATAGGGCAGCTGTTCAATACTCAACAGAAAGCCATGGTGGCAGCCATCTCTTCTCTTATTATACCCAATACCAGTACTCCGGGAGCCATAGAAGCAGATGTTCCGGAATTTATCTACAGCACCATTGCCGACTGTTACGCAGTGAATGATCAACAACGCTTTGCTGAGGGATTGGATGAAATTGATCAGGCAGCGAAAGAAACCTCCAACAGCAGTTTTTTAGCTCTTGATGAGCCCGAACAAATAAAACTGTTAACAGAACTGGAGATTGCTGCGAGAAAAAAGCTAACCGACAACCCTCTTTCAGAACCGCATGCACTGCTGATGCTGAAGGAATTAACCCTGATTGGTTATTTCACTTCAGAGATAGGAGCCACACAAGCCCTGGAATATGTTCCTGTTCCCGGCTCCTACAATGGCTGCCTGCCCATAGAACCGGAGCATAAAACATGGGCTGTATAAGCACGCTAACGGTGTCAACATAATTTCTAATAATTTCCTGCTTCTGCAGCTTTCTTACAGGTATTTCAAATTACTCTTATGAACCTAAATATTAAATCCACCAAACAAAATACTTACGATGCCATTGTGGTTGGCTCTGGCATTAGCGGTGGATGGGCCGCTAAAGAGCTAACGGAAAAAGGGCTTAAAGTACTCTTACTGGACAGGGGCTGGAATCTGGAGCATGGAAAAGGATATGAAACAGCCATGAAGGATCCCTGGGAATTTAAATACAGGGGAAAGCTGACCCAAAAACAGAAAGAAGAGCATCCCTACATGATCAGAACCCATATTTTTTATGATCATAATGCTCATTACTGGCTAAAAGACATCGACAGCCCTTACGAGGAAGAAAAGCGGTTCGACTGGTTCAGACCCAATATTGTAGGCGGTAAGTCCATTATGTGGGGCAGACAATCATACCGCTTTAGTGAAATGGATTTTGAAGCCAACCTAAAGGATGGAATAGCTGTAGACTGGCCCATTCGTTACAAAGACCTGGCCCCCTGGTATGATTATGTTGAGAGGTTTGCCGGCATTAGTGGAGAAAAGCTTGGGCTATCCCATTTGCCAGACAGTAAATTCCTGCCTCCTATGGAGCTGAACTGCCTGGAAAAAGAAGTAAAAAAGGGTATTGAGTCGAACTTCAGGGGAAGGTTTTTAACCATTGGCCGTGTAGCGAATCTCACTGTTCCTCATAACGGAAGGGCTTCCTGCCAGTACAGAAACCTGTGCATGAGGGGGTGTCCGTTCGGTGCTTACTTCAGCACGCAGTCTGCTACCCTGCCAGCCGCAATGGCTACGGGTAATCTTACCTTACGCCCTAATGCGCTGGTAAGCTCCGTTATTTATGATGAGGAGAAAGGTAAAGCTACCGGAGTTCAGATAATAGATTCTCAGACCAATGAAATGATTAACTATTATGCCAGCATTATTTTCCTGAATGCCTCAACCCTGGGAACTACCTCCATATTGCTGAATTCAACATCCGACAGATTCCCTAACGGACTGGGGAATTCCAGCGAACAGATAGGTAAAAATCTGATGGACCATCATTTCAGGATTGGAGCTGAGGGTGAATATGATGGTTTTCAGGATCAATACTATTATGGACGCCGTGCCAATGGCATATACATACCCAGGTATAGAAATCTGGGAGGTGAAAAGCGCAACTACGTCAGGGGCTTTGGCTACCAGGGTGGCGCCAGCAGAGAAAACTGGCAAAAAGGAATTGCAGAGCTGGGCTTTGGTGCAGATTTTAAAGAATCGCTGATCAATCCGGGCAAATGGAAAATGGGTCTGGTTGGCTTTGGCGAATGCCTGCCCTATGAAGAAAATAAAGTTACCCTGAATAAAGATAAACTGGACAAGTGGGGGCAACCAACACTTAAATTCGACTGTGAATTCAAGGAAAATGAAAACCTGATGCGCCAGGATATGATGAATGATGCAGCTGAAATGTTGGAGGCAGCAGGCATCAAACACGTAAAAACCTACGACAGAGGCTCATATCCCGGCATGGCAATTCATGAGATGGGCACCGCACGCATGGGCCGCGACCCTAAAACCTCAGTTTTGAATGCCTTTAACCAGATGCACGATGTTCCTAATGTTTTTATTACCGATGGATCGGCCATGACTTCTTCGGGCTGCCAGAACCCATCGCTCACCTATATGGCTTTAACTGCACGGGCGTGTGATTATGCCGTTAGCGAAATGAAAAAGAGAAATTTATAAACAGATGTGCAAAAGCACTGAATGGAGCTTTTAAAAAGTAAAAACAGCAGAAAGGCCAATTTCACTAATTAGTCTGGCAACATGATAAAACACTTATCTATCAGAATCTTATTTATTTCTGCATTATTAACAGCAGGCTTAATCTCCTGTGAGACAGGGAAAAGCAAGGTGTCAGAAGCCGCCATTCCAGCTAAGCCTAACTTTGTAATTATTTTCACAGATGATATGGGCTATGGAGATTTGGGTGTTTACGGCCATCCTACCATAAAAACCCCGCATTTAGATAACATGGCTGCAGAAGGACAAAAATGGACCAGCTTTTACTCTGCTGCTAATGTTTGCACACCTTCCAGGGCGGCCTTATTAACAGGCAGATACCCTCTCAGAACAGGTATGTGTGGTGATAAAACAAGAGTGTTGTTCCCGGATTCCGAGGGGGGCCTGCCTGCATCTGAAATAACCATTGCAAAAGCTTTGAAAAATGCAGGTTATCGCACGGCAGCCATTGGTAAATGGCATCTGGGACATCTGCCCCAATATCTCCCCACCAGTCACGGCTTTGATTCGTATTATGGAATTCCTTACAGCAACGACATGGATGGAGTGGAGGCAGGAGAAGACATTGATGAGTTCAAAGATCCTAAAATTGAATATTTCAATGTGCCTTTAATGAGAAACGAAGACATTATTGAAAGACCTGCAGACCAAAACACCATTACCAAAAGGTATACCGAAGAGGCCGTTAAATTTATTAAGAAAAATAAACAAAGTCCTTTTTTTCTATATCTGGCACATTCCCTGCCACATGTTCCGCTCTTTGTTTCTGAAGCGTTCAGGGGCAAAAGTGAAAGAGGACTTTATGGCGATGTTATCCAGGAGATCGACTGGAGCGTAGGCCAGATTCTAGAAACATTAAAAAAAGAAGGACTGGATAAAAATACTTTTGTGGTGTTCACCTCAGATAATGGTCCATGGGCAATATTTAATGAGCAGGCGGGAAGTACTGGACCTTTGTTTGGTGCGAAAGGTATCAGCTATGAAGGCGGGGTGCGTGTACCTGCCATTTTCTGGTGGCCAGGAAAAATAAAACCTGCTGTTATTTCAAAAATGGGAGCCACACTTGATCTTTTACCTACTATTAGTAACCTGGCTGGCGTAAGCCTGCCAGATGACCGTGTGTATGATGGGATTGACCTTTCACCTGTTCTTATGGATGAAGACAGCAACCCCAGAAATGAATTAATTTATTATCATGGCACTAAAATTTTCGCGGCAAGAAAGGGAGATTTTAAGCTTTACTTTTACAGTGGCAATCCGCAGGGTTTTCCGGCAAGATTAGTAAAGTTAGAAGCCGTTCAACTTTATAATTTAGCCCATGACCCCTCGGAAAAATATGAATTGGCGGCTCAACATCCCGAAGTTATAAAGGATATCATAACAATGGTGAAGAATCACCAATCTATGATGGTTCCAGCTTCCAGCCAACTGGAAAGGCGCATTGTCAGGAAAGAAGCAACACCAGCTAAGATATAATGAAAAACACATCTACATTTAACCCTTTAAGACAATCATAAACTATTTAGAAATTCAAATCACCTTTTATTATAACAATTTATAAATGATCAGTTAGCGTTGTTAACCATTGATTTCAAAACAGGTGCTTTATCTACTTTTATCCTTACTGTTCAAAAATTTCTGTGGCGCATTGTGAATACCATACTACTATAATGAAGTAAACATCAATTATACATCCATGTAAAAGGCTGCTTCTCTGGCTGAAGGTCACGCTCACTTACCATTTCTATATTTACTACAATTTGTAAAAGGGGATATCCTGGCTTTTCTGAGAAAAAAAAGAAGCGATAAAAATTCCAAACATATGATATCTTTACTTCTGATTTCCTTAATTCAGAGGAGGCCGATGCCTAAATGCAACCTATTGATTAAGGAAATCGTTTTTTTTGATCAATATTATCATCACCAGACAGAGCTGTAAAAATATGAACCACAACAATGCACCGCTCGATGAATTAGATTTTTCTATTCTTGTACAACTGCAGCAGGATGGTCGGCAATCTTTCACCCTTATGGCACAGGAACTTGGTGTATCAATCAGCACCATCAGAACTCGTGTTACTAAACTGATTGAAGATAAAACTATACAGATCATTGGGAGGGTAAATCCTGAAAAAGTGGGTTTTCACGCATACGCCAGTATTCGCATCTCAGTTCGGCCAGCTAAATTGATTGAAGAAGTTGCCCAAAAGTTACTGGAGTTTAAGGAAGTCAGCTTTTTGGCCATTACCTCAGGAAGCTATGATATAGAGGTAGACGTTATGTGCCGGGATAATAACCATTTGATTCAGCTCATCAACGAAAGAATTTCTCCAATAGAGGGAATCAATAAAACCAAGGCAGATATGTATTTCAAAGTACTTAAATACGCCCAGCCAGACCTTTACCTGTTAAAGTGATTTTTTTGATACAGAGATTTACTGCCGGACAGTAAATCTATGTTTTCTGCTCGCCTCCTCCCCTTTCATTGATCACAATAGTTACGCGTTAAGATTCGTACACCCATTTTCCGCCTACCATCGTACGTTCTATGGGTATATTGATGATATCGAACGGATCCACTTTCCTGGGGTCTGCACCCAGTACTACTAAATCAGACAATTTCCCAACTTCCAGCGATCCTTTGATATCCTCCTCGTAGGAAGCATAGGCCCCATGAATGGTTCCTACCTTGATGGCCTCCTCAACTGTTATTTTCTGGCTTGGCCCCCAAACATCGCCATGAATATCGGTGCGGGTAACGCTGGATTGTATAGCCATCATCGGCTCGAACGGCCCCGGTACATAATCAGAAGTTTGGGTGGGTTTTAGCCCGGCATCCAGAAAACTGCGCACCGCAAACATATTTTCTACCCGCTTAGCCCCATACTCTTTCATTTTTTCTCCATGAAAATACACATAGGTAGAGAATGGGTTGGGTATCACGTTCAAAGCTTTCATTCTCCGGATCAGATCATTGTTAACAACCGTGCAGTGCTCTATTCTGAAGCGGGGATCTTTACGAGGGTATTCTGCCTGTAAGCGCTCAAATACACTCAGGGCTTTATCAACAGCAACATCGCCATTGGCGTGAATGGCGATCTGCCAGTCTGCCTTATGGGCTCTTATGGAATTTTCATACAGGTCTTCTTCATCATTTCTGATGATTCCATAATCATCAGGCCTTCCGATGTAGGGTTCCGATAGGCGGGCTGTCCTTTCAGAGATTGAGCCATCGCAGGTAATTTTCATACCACCTATCCTGACCCACTCATCGCCAAAGCCCGTGCGCATACCGGCATCAATCATTTTATCAACTCTTGAGGTACCAATAAGGGAATAAATACGAAGTGATAGTTTACCAGCCTTTTGAGCATCCTGGTAAGTGATCAGCGATTGCGGAGAGCCATAGGCTTCGGTTACCGAAGTGATACCAGCTCTGTTCATTAACTGAGAGATGAGCTTAACAGCCTCCTGATCATCTTCTTTACCTGGAGGAGTGGGATTAGGATCAAGCTTATCCATTGGGGCATATGCGGTTTCGAGAAGCTCGCCGGTTGGAAGCCCTGTCTCCGGATCTTTTATGATTTTTCCACCTTCAGGGTCCGGAGTATCACGCGTATAGCCCATTAGCTCCAAAGCCCTTGAATTAACATATACAGAATGTCCGCCCCTGTGCCATACCTGCACCAGGTGGTTGGGTGCTGCGGCATCCAGGTCGTAGCGGTTTAGTTTGCGGCCGTCAGTGGTTTTGGTATCATCATATTTAAAGGCAGATATCATATGGCCGGGAGGAGTTTTGGCAGCTTTTTCACGAATCAGCTCCTGTATGGCTTTTATAGAACGCAAGTCTGCATCCAGACTACGTAAATGACCTTTTCCAGCAGTAAGGGGATGTGCATGCGCATCAATAAAGCCGGGGGTTACCACCTTACCTCCTATATCTACTTTTCTGGTACGTGCACCTGCTAGCCGCCGTATTTCCCGGTTACTGCCAACAGCTACAATACGGTCGCCTATAACAGCCAGTGCCTCTGCCTGTGGCTGATCGGGATTTACGGTAATGATGTTGGCATTATATAAAATAAGATCCGGTGAAGTTCTAAAGAAGTCTCTAAATGATAAAGCCGGCACTAATGGCATCAGCCCCAGCGGCCCGGCTTTTTTAAGAAATTGTCGTCTGTTTTGTAGCGTCATTTTATAACTCCTGCATGGTGCTTCTAAAAGCGCCGGATACACACTCCGGCAATAACACCCAAGCTTACATTAAAATCAATTTTTTACTGAAAACTTTGGCCTGATATAACTATAGACCTGGTATCGCAATTCACTCCAGGTACTTTCCTTAGGAAAAGGAAAGTCTGGAAACAACTGCTGCTCATCAGGCACAAACTTTATTCTCACCCTGATGGCGGAGCGGTTTTTAGTTAAGCGGGCCGGTACCAGAAATTCATCATCGCGAAAGCGCCGGTTACTTGTTTTGGTTCTGAGCAATCGCTTTTCCAGTTCTCCGGCCGGATCAGAATAAATAGCAGTATTGGATCCGGCCAGATACCAAATTCCAGCAAATTCCCATAAAGGAGTACCTGCCCCCTGATCAGATCCGGCATCTGCCAGTAAGCTTGCATCTGAAATATACACTTCTGCCGTTTGATTTGGAAAGCTATAGTCTAAAGTTCTGCGCAACAGAGCACCCAGATTATCCCGATCGAGCTGAACTGTAAATTCTGAAACACCCCGTGTGCTACGACCAGTCTCTTCATGTGCAGGGTATACCTCCTGCCCTATCATCTTATCATAACCGGGCACCTGTTCGCGGCTCATTCCCCATAATCCATGCGGGTAGGTATCGATGCCCCACTCATAACGCGATTGAATGGTTGTTACCTCCGATGCCTGCGGCGAATGGTAGGCATGACTTTGCTCACTAGACAGATTGCCTATATCAATTTCATCTGTTTTCACCAGGGAAGGTGCCGGCAAGCCATACCAGTAGGTAACAGATTCATAATGTTCTGTAGACAGGTTCTCGCCTCCATGTTCAAACCCAATAACGGCCCGCTTACCAAATGGCATTAAATCTCCTATCAAAAAGCGGTAAGCAGATTCTATCAGATCTTTTTCATTTTTTGCCTCCTCCTTGCTGGGCGCACCACAAGGATGCCCTACAAAGGGCAGGGTCATGTTCTGGTGCCCCCAGTAATCGCCGCCTCCACCCCACTCCTCGGTGCCGGTTCCATATGCCTGCGGGGTCTTACTATCGTCAAAAAAGAACCTGGGATCTCCCTCCAGGGTCTTCAGAAAAGCATTGTGAGAGAATATAAAGGAAGTGCCTACAAAATTCCCGGACCACTCCTCATGCCCTTCTACCCCGCGGGTGTCTAAAAAAACAAGGTCCTTACCGAGTTCTGGCGCTGGCATATCACGGTAGGTGGCATGAAAGTAACTGCTATAGTCAGCTTCAGATTTATAGGGCTCATACCTGATTTCGTAAGAGATTTCCGTATCACCCGGATTGATGCCTGTCAGCTCGAACAGCGCAGATTTGAAAAAAGGCATGGGATAATAGCAGGCCAGCTCTACTTTATTATTTGCGTAATCGTAGCGGATGTTAATTGGAAAGCCTTTTACCAGATACTCACGTTCTTCGCGGTTATAAAAGGTGCCGGCACCAAAAAAAAGACACAAAGGTGCATCTATGGAAGGCTGCTCAGCATTATCCCAGGTTACCTGCAGGCGCATACGCTCCAGTTCTTCAGCTTTATCAAGAGGAATGGTAAATTTTATTGCCCTTACAGCGGCCGGTTGTGATTTAATAGCGGCAAGCTGCAACCTTTCTTTATTCAGCTTCAGTTTGCCTGTCTTTTTCCTGATGTTCATCGGAGCAATATCTGTTCCTGCACGGCTTATCAGCTCCACCACCTCCTGTGCTGGTACCATACCTGCGTTCCATGACTGAATGGGCTGGGAGAGGTTTTCCTCATTAGCATACAAATGATAAATGTAGTAGCCCGTTCCATAGCGGGTGCGCGAATACGCGATCCGGAACGACTCCTCAAACGGCATGGGTGTCCAGATCAGGTTTGCCCCTTTGGTAGTACTCCAGGTCCAGGCCAGGGGTTCGGGAAAGGGCTTTTCGGGAATGTAGTTTGTTTTCTTTAAAGTTTTCTTAGCATGTACGGGATCATCTGTGCCTGTTTCCTTTACAACATAATCCCGTCCATCCACAATGAAATGCCAGGGACTGCCATGCCAGTGATTGGCCCGGAAGAAGTAAAATACCCCACGACCCTTTACATCCAGTGAAACATTGTGATCTTCTTCATTGGCAAAAAGATAGTGACTGGCATCTGCAGACTGGTTACCTCCCTCACGATCGTAGGTACTCCGCATATAAGCACGCACACCAATTCTTTGCATTGGTAATTGGTCCCACATCCGGTAAGCATCCAATCCAATAGGAATAATCGGAGGCATACCGGCTTTTTTCTGCTGCTGGGCATAGCCATCAAAGGCTAAAAGCAGCATCAGGCAAAACAGCCACTGTGCAGTATATTTCATCATGATAGTTTTTAAATAAAAAATTAAGGCCAGGCTTTATGCTGGCGTAATGCTACAGCTTATTGCGCTGTACTTATGGACATAGCCTTTATGCTCCTCAATAAAAAAGCTCCTTTAACATCCTCAATGGCAGCCCTACAAAACTGTAATCAGTTTAGCGTTACAATACCAGCGGATTTGCCTTGGAAGCGGCAAGTTTTCCTACTTCTGTTCCACACAAATGCGTAAGTCTGTCGTTTTCCTGCCACTTATTCTGTGGTTCGGTAACACGTGCACCATCGGCAAAATAAATGACTGTCATCACTTCTCTGGTGGTTTCTTTGGATTGGTTACCCGGTGCAGAATGAAGGGTCCAGCCGTAGTGCCAAGTGGCATCCCCTGCCTTCATGGATTTAGGGCGAACAATATCAAACCCTCTAGATTTTACATAGTTCTGCAAGATTTGCTCCGATTCATCAGAAATCTCCAGATTCTCAACAAAGCCATCCAGATGAGAGCCTGACGCAAAAGTTAACATTCCCATCTCTTCTGAAATATCGATCAGGGGCATCCACATAGTAATGGTGTTATTTGTATCCAGGGGCCAGTAATACTGATCCTGGTGCCATGGCGTAATGCCTCCGCCCGGTTCTTTATATAGGGCCTGGTCATGATAAATACGTACATTTTTCACCCCCAGCAATTCTGCTGCAACCTTTGCAAAACGTTTGGCCAGTGTAAACTTTCTAACCTTATCATCCATTTTGTACAGGTCCATGATCTGCAAAAAGGCTTTACCATAAGTATCCCTTTCTTCCAGCCTGCGCTTTTCAGTATTGTACTTAGTTGCAGCTTCTAATATAACATCTCTGTAGAGTGCTGCCTCTTCAGGATTAAGCAGGTTGGGAGTCAGGGTATGCCCATTACTCCGAAACTCCTTTTTTTGTGCTTCGCTGATAAGTCTGTAATCATCCAGGGCAGGCAATTGTAGGGTATCCATAGCAGAAAGTATTTAAAACCTTAACTATAATTATATAGCATAAATAAATTTAGAGTTAGTATCCTTTGGTCACAGGCTTCTACTGGTGGGTGCATTGACGTATAGCAATATTTCCTGCTCAATGGGTATATGGCCTCCAGTATTACATTCCTCAAAGCTGCTCTTAAAAGCTTCAACCTGTCAGGAAAAACATTTACCAGGTCTCCACAGGCGTCCTAAGCTTTAAAATAGTATTTGCTACGCCGGATGGAGCTCATCAGGATTCTCCATGAATGCATAGCACAGAATATGGCAAATGCCCATATGAGCATCTTCCACTCTGCCGTAATGAGTAGAATCGATAACAATGGTGTGGTCAGAAATTTCTGCCAGGCGGCCCTTTCTGGCACCTACCAGTGAAACCGTATAAACATTGTTATGCTTTGCCCATTCTACAGCCTTCACCAGGTTTGGTGAGTTTCCGCTCACACTCATCGCCAGGACTAAATCTCCGGGTTTAGCAAAATTCATTAACTGCCGCACAAAAACATCTTCATAGGCATAGTCATTGCCGAGGGCAGTAATCCAGCTGATGTTATCATTTAACGACAGGCAACGGAAGCGCTTCATGGTTTTATCAGAGGCTCCTTTACCCAGGTCTGTTATAAAATGGGAGGCATTAGCTGCACTACCACCATTGCCAATCACAAAGATCTGGCTGTTTTCTTCCAGGGCCTGCCTGAACTTTTCAATCAGCCTGGACACCTCTTCTACAGGGATTGAATCTAATGCAGCCTTTTGCTGGGTGAGGTATTCAGAAACATAATGATTCATATAGATATGATTTAAAGGTGTGTAGCCTTTATCTTTTAATTTGGCAGTTTTCACTTCAGGTAAAAACTAATGGTTTAACAAGTACTAAAGTGCTGAAAGGAATACAAGCATTCCGAAAGAGCAGCATTGCTAATGTAGTGATGCTCAGCATTCGCTAAAAAGCAGCATCAGCTATCCGATGATCAGCTGTATCAGCCAGCTGGGTATGCATCTGGGAGGCCAGTGCTAAAGCCCCGGCAGGCACAGCATCTTCCTTTAGGTGCGACAAAACAACTTGTGGGCCGGGTAAAAAGGCCTCCATCAGGTAAGGCCGGAGTTCAGCTTCAACAACAGCCCGTAATGGCTCTCCAATGAGCGAAAGTCCCCCACCAAGAATAATGATTTCCGGATGAAATAAATGAACTACATGAGAAAGGCCAAAAGCAATATCCGCTCCTGTTTCCTGCAGGATCTGCTTTGCCAGGGAATCTCCCTGCTCCAGAGCAGGCCCTAAATACCTTGCCTCAGCTCTACCTGCATCTTTGGCCAGCTGCCCCAGCAGACTATCCGTCCCGCCTGTAATTGCTTCCCGGATCTTCCTGTCTACCGACCAGCCTGAACAGTTAGTTTCCATCGTGCTTCCCAGCCGGTCTAGTCGAACATGTCCGATTTCTGCTTCACCAGGGAAAGCACCATGGTAAATCCGTCCCTTATTCACAAGGCCACCACCCACGCCACTCCCTAATGTGATATAAAAAACATCTCTGTAATCTCTGCCTGCTCCATGCTTTGCTTCGCCCAGGGCAGCAACATTTCCATCATTCTCAATAAAAACAGGAACCTTTACCCTGGCATGCAGCCAGTGCACCAGATCAAAATCTGCCCAGCCTTCTATATGAAAAGAAAGGCTGATTTTACCAGTCTCCCGGTTAACAGGGCCACCAAACCCGATGCCTACAGCCAGGGGTCGAATTCTGGACTGTAAAATGTTCAGGGCTTCATCAATTTGTTTTTTTATGCCTTCCGCACCATTCTCCTTTACAATAGCATACCGAAGCCGTTCATGGATCATGCCTGAACCATCTCCGGTTACCACCTGCAGTTTAGTACCGCCTATTTCAATGCCTATAAATTCTTTTTCCATCTTAATCGGATTTTTGTGCTGCCCCGGCAGGCCTGGCAGATCAGAAACTTTCTATACCAGAAAATCATCTACCTGCTTATAGGCATTTATCAATGCCGATTCGCCTTCTCCTCCTGCCCCGGCAACGCCATGCTCCATGCCCAGCACACCTTTATAGCCTTTTTTATAAATGTAGCTGAACACATTTTTGTAGTTAATTTCTCCGGTGGTTGGTTCATTACGGCCGGGGTTATCTCCTATTTGTATGTAGGCAATTTCATCCCAGGTCAACTCCATCTGGCTAAGGATATTACCTTCGTTTCGCTGCATGTGGTAAACATCATACAGCAGCTTACAGGAGGGGCTGTCAACAGCCTTGCATATCATATAAGTCTGGTCCGAATTCCGCAGGAAAAGGTCCGGGGTATCACTAAGGGGTTCCAGCACCATTACCAGTCCATGTGGCTCAAAGATTTCGGCTCCACGACGCAGGGCCTCCAGCACATTGGAGGTCTGGATACCCATGGGGAGCTTTCGTTCGTAATATCCGGGCACTACGGTTATCCACTTTCCATTTACCCGCTTTGCAGCCTCCACCGCTTTCTTACAGGTGGCTGTAAAATTGTCAAGGTATTCTTTTTTGCCTGTGCTTAAGGATGGCTTCCAGTTATCACCTGCATCGATCACAAAAACACCCATCTGCATTCCCAGATTTGCCAGTCTGTTGCCAATCTTTTCCTGCACAGACACCTCTTTTTTCATCAGGTGGTTATCCTCCAGCGCCATAAATCCATGCTCTGCCATAAATGTCAGCTGGTCCATCAGGTCTTTTCCAGCCAGATTTTCAAACATCCCAAAATGGGGTGCATAGGTCAGGTTGAATTTATTTTTATCAAGGCCTGCCGGCTTTTGCACAGGAACAACTACAGACTTTTCTGCCACACCAAACGCCCCTGAAACGATTGCACCGCCTGTCAGTAAGCTCTTAGTTAAAAAATCTCTTCTTATCATATCATATCAGATGGTCAGAAACCGAGACTGAGAAAAGCCTGCAGGTGTTGAAGTTTATCTTAAGACTTATCCTTTACAGGACCCCTAACGACCCAATCTGCCCCACTATCCTCACAGCTTTTTTTTACATACGGGCTGGAACAGGGGTGATAAAAGCCCGTGCGGATTGGTATCGATCTCTACATTACTATAGCAAGAGGGTTAGCCCCCGTGTGCATGCCGCCGATCCTGTATCTGTGGCTGTGTTAGCGGTAACTGCCATGGCTAACAGCCGGCTACAATAAAACTTTTTAATAAATGCCACTTTCGCTAAACCCGCAACACCATCTTTCGTTTAAAGCTATTGTTGAGCTGTAATCAATCATTATACATATACCCTTGCTGATGCTCTTTTTCTGCTTGATAGCAGTTGATTAAAGCATAGCTCACGTTATTGGTATTTTTTTTAAAAAATCGCTGTTGTTATGACCAAGAGAAAAATAAGCTTGTGATAGTACTTGTTTATGCTGCACAGAAAAAATATACACCGATTATTACTGCTGAACATTGCAGCGCTGAAATCCATAAATTAAATAACAAATTACAGAAATAGAATATATTGCATTATTTATACATTAAGTTAAACTTTGCATTAGTCTTTCTAATTATTCCTTTATATTTGCATGAATACAAGCTTTGCTTTTAGCAATTTTTAACTGTACTTCCTTTAATTTTTTATGCTGTTAGTGCTTCTAGCTTGGTTGTATGCCCTGATTATTTCCTATATATACGGGCATGCACTCATTACTTTTTTAGGGTTTATCACAGGAGAAAAAGACAGAATTCATTTTTCCCTTTATGTAATCAGTGGCTTTGCTATTCTGACAGCTATTACCACCTGCCTGGCATTTATTATGAAGGTGGGCCTGGTGGCGAATATCCTGGTTCTTGTTCTGGCCATGCTCTATGTGTTTAACAAGTCCGGGGCTATAGGTAAGAATTTGCGCGCTTACAAAAGAGCTATCCAGCAGGCATCCGTTTTCAATTATATAATTCTTTTTGCTGCCATCGGCATGAGCCTGGCTTTATCAGCATCTCCACAGGCAAAGTTCGACGATGGTCTGTACTACCAGCAAACCATTAAATGGATCGAAAGCTATCCGGCTATTACCGGACTGGGAAACCTTCACCTTAAGTTTTCTTTTAATTCCGGCTGGCATGTGCTTTCTGCCCTTTTCAGCTTTTCTTTTCTGGGCCTCCCCTTCAATGATCTCAACGGGCTGCTTTTTGTAGTAGTGGTATTGTTTGCCCTGGAAGGTCTGCGCAATATTCTAAAAGGAAACTATGCCTTTAGCGATGTTTTTAAAGTAGTAACCATCGCTCCCCTGCATTTACTCTTTTCATTTATCGTATCCCCGTCTCCGGATCTGGTTATTCCTTACATCACATGGGTGGTTTTCATTCTATTCCTGCAAAAAATTGAGCAGGACCGGCTGCAGGTATTTGATGTGAAATATATGCTGATCCTGATTTTTTCGGTATTTGCCGTAATCATAAAACTATCTGCCGCCCCTATTGCACTCTTATCATTTTACCTGCTCTACCTCCAGCTGAAACAGCATCATTATAAAGCGCTGCTACCCATAGTTGGCTTTGTACTCTTACTGGTTATCCCCTGGATGTCCAGAAGCGCAGTGCTCTCTGGCTACCTGATTTACCCTTTTTGCGAGCTGGATGTACTTTCGGTAGACTGGAAAATTCCGGAGCAGCTGGTAAAAGTGGAGCTGACAGAAACCAGGTCTTTCGCCAAGATCAGGCGTATGCTCTTTACCGATGTTGATCGCCTTTCAATTGCAGAATGGCTCCCCTATTGGTTCTGGGAGCTAAACACCAGTGAAAGAATCATTGTAATGCTGATTATTTTACTGACTGCTGTTATACCCGTAGCCCTAGTAATCAGGCTTAGGAAAGAAAGAATTACGCTGCAAACCACTGGCGTGCTGGTGCTGCTGCTTACCATTTATGCAGGAATTTTCTTCTGGTTTTTTACCGCACCCCACTTTCGGTATGGCATGGGCTTTACGGTAGGCCTGTACCTTCTGTGCATAGGCTACCTGCTGTACAGGCTCATGAAGCGTTTTCCTGCCTATACCATGCCCATGTTAGCCGTGTTTTTGCTGCTGTTCTTCTCCAAACCATTTTACAATGTTGCCTGGTGGTACAAGAACTACCCCGGAAATTACCTGCTCTACCCGGCCACTGTAACCCATCAGGGTTTTACCGAAGTAGATCATAAGGGTATCAAAATATGGGTACCGAATTCAAGCGCACAATGCTGGGATGCTCCCCTGCCCTGTGCTCCTTTTATTGTAGAAGGACTGGAGCTCCGTACCGGCGAGTTGCGGGGTGGTTTTAGAATTAACAATCCAAATGCAGATACCTACACCCGGAAAAGACTAAAAACTATGGGCCAAAGCGGAGTTCTGCAAAACATTATAAACAACAACTGAGTGCATTCATGAACATTAACTGGAATAATGTTGAGCTGGTAATTTTTGATGTTGACGGCACCTTGTATGATCAGTCCAAGCTGCGTAAAAAAATGGGACGTACCCTCATAGGCCATTATATGTTCAGGCCCTGGAATGCTTATGATTTACAGATCATAAGGGTTTTCAGGAAGGAAAGGGAACTGATGAACTTTAACCCTGTTAAGAATATAGAAAGTGCGCAGTATGAACTGTGCGCAAAAAAGATAAAAGCCCCCGCAGAAAACGTAAAGAAGGTAATTGAAAAGTGGATGTACCAGGCTCCCCTGCAGTACCTGCATGATTGCAGCTTTACCGGTGTAAGGGACTTTTTTAAAGCACTTAAACAAAAAAATATAAAAATTGCCATCTATTCAGACTATCCTGCCGTAGATAAGCTTCAGGCAATGGGTCTGGAAGCGGATATGGTTGTGTCCTCTACCGATCAGGATGTCGACTCCCTGAAGCCAAACCCAGGCGGCTTGAATTATATTTTGAAAAATTTTAACTTACCTGTGGAAAAGTGCTTATTCATTGGCGATCGCGATGAACTGGACGGTGAATGTGCCCGCCAGATAGGCATGCAGTACTACATTTTATCGAACGAAGATAAGAAGTCAGATTTTTATAGAGCTTTATCAAAGACAGTAAACAAAAACAAGAATTAATCAAAATCATTTTTCAAAGCTTGCACAATTATGGATCAGAATTTCCCCAAAACTCCTGCAGAGACAGTTGCCATTCCCAAGGATAACTCCTCCCTGAAAGATTACATTGCGCTTGCCAGGCCTGACCACTGGTTTAAGAATATTTTTATGATACCAGGCATGCTATTTGCCATCCTGTATTTTGATGTCATTTGGTCTGTAGAATTGATTGTAGCTATCGTGGTAGGCGTTGTCAGCACCTGCCTTATTGCTTCTGCCAACTATGTAATTAACGAATGGCTGGATGCTGAATTCGACAAATTCCACCCGGTAAAGAAAGCAAGGCCTTCGGTTACAAAAAATCTATATGCTCCCTACATTTACCTGGAGTACCTTTTCCTGGCAACCCTGGGCCTGGCCCTCGCCTGGTACATTTCAATGCCTTTCTTCCTGCTGGAGGTGCTGTTGCTGGTAATGGGTATCATTTATAATGTAAGGCCTTTAAGATCTAAAGACAGACCTTTTATTGATGTTTTGTCTGAATCTATCAACAACCCTATTCGCCTGGCACTGGGCTGGTATATTTTTGTGCCTTTGGTTTTCCCTCCATTAAGTATTATAGTAGCCTACTGGATGGGTGGTGCTTTCCTGATGGGTATCAAGCGATTTGCAGAATATCGCTTTATTAACGATGCAAAAGTGGCAGGTCTCTACAGAAAGTCATTCCAGTTCTATACTGAGCATAGCCTGCTGATCTCTTCAGTATTTTATGCACTGACCTCTGCTTTCTTTCTGGGAATATTCCTGATCAAAAACAGAATTGAGCTGCTGATAAGCTTTCCGTTCTTTGCCCTGCTGTTTGCCTGGTATCTTAAAATAGGCCTGCAGAAAGATTCTGTAGCCCAGAAACCAGAAAAACTTTACAGAAGAAAATATTTCAGGGTATATGTGATGCTGCTGGGCGCCCTGCTGGTAGCGCTGCTTTTTATCGATATTCCTGCGCTGCACTGGTTCCTGCAAAACACCTTCAATAAATAAGCGAGGTTAAAGCCTGAAACATACTTAATTAAGCTTGAGCAAAAGGCTACCCGCAACGGTAGCCTTTTTTTATGCTGCATTCATATCTGCTGGTGCACCTTAAGCCTGAAAACCAAAATATAGTATGGTAATGGAGGGAAGGGCAATGAGGTTACTGCAGGAATTTTAAAAACAACAGCAAAACAGGGCTTTCAGAAAGTGAATTTTTAATATATTAGATGGCAAGATTTTATTCTCCTGCTTTTTAGTCACAAATCCATTTTCAAAAATAGTCTTGTTACGAGACAATGCATCATCAGGAGCCCGGGGGTACAGATCCTCAAAAAATGTACTGCTATACAACCTAAACCAAACCAACCAATGAAAAAAGTAAATTACAAACGCATGCTATGGCTCATGAGCTGTGCAGTAATAAGCCATTTTGGCTTAGCTGTACATGCCCAGACGCAAAACCAGCAGCAAAAGCTCACACTCAACGAACAGGAGTACCTGGAAATGACCGGCCTGAACGTAATGCTGGCCCACGACTTTTACCCTGAGAGTCACCAGGGTGGCGTTGGCATTATCCAGAACGGATTGCGTGTGGCTACCAATGGCGACATACGCCTGGAACCCACTCCCGGACAATGGCAGCCCGTACCTAAAGTTGGAAAGCGTGTGATTGACCGCTCTACCGGCGAGATCAGTGTACGCATGGCATATCCGGATCCGGATAAAAACAGGAAGGGATTTAACCCGATCATTTATCCCGACCTGGATTTTGCCTATAACCTGCGGGTGGTGCCGGAGGGTAAGTCTTTCCGCATCATCGTAGACCTGGACCAGCCCCTGCCTGCCGAGTGGATTGGCAGAGTGGGCTTTAACTTTGAGCTTTTCCCTGGCATTCTGTTCGGAAAGAGCTATTATATGGATAATGAGTTCGGGATCTTCCCCCGCCAGCTAAACGGGCCCGGTGCGTATGACAAGCAAAATGAGTATCAGACGGAACCCATGGCCACAGGCAATACCCTGGTAGTAGTTCCGGAGGATGAGCGCCAGACCATGACCATCCGGAACCTGAAAGACAATGAACTGCAGCTCATCGACGGCCGTGCCCAGCACAACAACGGCTGGTTTGTAGTACGCTCGCTGGTACCTGCAGGCGCTACAAAAGGCGCTATTGAATGGCTCGTGTCCCCCAATGCCATTCCAGGCTGGCAATACGAGCCTGTTGTGCAGGTATCGCAGGTAGGTTATCACCCAAAACAGCAAAAAGTAGCGGTAATCGAAACCGACAGAAGCGATAACAGAAAGCTGCCTGTAACCCTGTTCCGGGTAAAGGAAACTGGCGGCCTGGAGCAGGTACAGGAAGTAACCCCTAAGGACTGGGGCAATTTTCTGCGCTATCACTACTACCAGTTCGACTTTACCGGCGTAGAGAAGCCGGGCATGTACATCATCAAGTATGGTGATTTCGAAACCAACCCCTTTCAGATCAGTGAAGAGATATATCAGCGCCATGTATGGCAGCCGGTACTGGAAACCTTTCTGCCCGTACAGATGTGCCACATGCGTGTAAACGACCGCTATAAGGTATGGCATGGCCTCTGCCATATGGATGATGCCCGCATGGCTCCCACCAACACCAACCACTTCGATGGCTATCTGCAGGGCCCCGGCACCCTTACCAACTATGAGGGAGGACAGCACGTGCCGGGTCTGGCAGTAGGCGGCTGGCACGATGCCGGCGACTACGATATGCGTGTTGAATCGCAGGCCGATGAGATTCGCATACTTGCACTGGCTTTTGAAGAATTTGGTGTCAATTACGACAACACAACAATTGACCAGGAGAAAAATGTAGCCGAGCTGCACCGTCCCGATGGTAAAAATGATATACTGCAGCAGATAGAGCATGGCGCCCTTACCATTGTAGCAGGCTATAATGCGCTTGGCCGCCTGTACCGAGGTATTATTGAGCCTGATTTACGCCAGTATACCCTCCTGGGCGATGCTGCCACACAAACCGACAACAAGGTATTTGAAGCTTCTGCTGCGCCTAATCCTGTTCCGGAAATTGGCTTTGAGGGTGCTCCTGACGACCGCTGGGTGTTTACCGAAGACAACCCCCGCCGTGAGCTGATGGTTGCTGCCTGCCTGGCGGCTGCCTCGCGCTCGCTGAAAGGATATAATGATGAGCTGGCAAAGGAAACGCTGCGCGTTGCAGAAGAGCTCTGGAACAGAACCAAGGAGAAGGATCCGCTGCAGCGCGTGCATGCAGCTGCAGAACTGCTGATCTCTACCAGAGATAAAAAGTACTCTGATTTTCTGCTGCGCAATGCTCCGCAAATCAGCGAACATATTGACAGAACCGGCTGGATGGTAGGCCGCACCCTGCCGCTGATTAACAACAAGAAGTACCGCAATACCATTACGGCAGCCATTAAAAACCATAAGGCCAAAGTAGATGCCCAGGAAAAAGAAACGCCCTATGGCATGCCTTACAAGCCTGATATATGGGGTGCCGGCTGGGGTATTCAGGATTTTGGCGTTGAGCAGTATTTCCTGCACACCGGCTACCCGGAGATCTTCCCCAATAACTATATGCTGCATGCCCTGAACTTTGTGCTGGGCGTTCACCCTGGCTCCAACACCTCTTCTTTTGCCTCCGGTGTTGGTTCAAAATCACTCACAGTGGCCTATGGTACTAATCGCGATGAGTGGTCCTATATACCAGGTGGTGTAGGATCAGGCACTGCCCTAATCCGCCCCGACTTTCCGGAGCTGCTGGAGTGGCCTTACCTGTGGCAACAGACAGAATATGTACTGGGGGGTGGCTCCTCCAATTATATGTTCCTGGTACTGGCTGCAGATCATTTGCTAAACCAACAGGCGCAGCAACAACCGCAGCAGAAAACAGGAAAGTAAAAACGCTAAAGCAGGCATTTCAGTTATGATGGACTATAGTTAAATAGCATGCAGTTTTATTAGCACACGCCTGTCGCGTGTGCTATTTTTTTGTTAGCTGCCTTTAGCGGCAATCAGTCATCAGGGTTGGGCATTGCTAACTGCCGTATTTAAATGCTCATTGCCTGAAAAATAGATCTTGAATATATTGTTCTGCCTTTGGATCTGTTATTTTGCACCATAACTAATCTGTAAAAATGTTATCATGATACAGTTTCGAGCTCTCCTACTCCTTTTCACCCTTGTATTTAGCGCCTGTTTGCCTGCCTACGCACAGCAGGAAGATCGGAAAAAGATTGCCAGGGAAATGGAGTATTCAATTAAAAGAGAGCTGCTCAACAAGTGGTATCCCAAAGCAATAGACCGGCAGCATGGAGGATTTCTTAGCACCTTCACCTATGATTTTAAACCTACAGGCCCGCAGGATAAAATGATCGTTACCCAGGCACGCCACACATGGGCAAATGCCAAAGCAGCCGTGCTCTATCCTGAGGTAAACTACTATAAAGATGGTGCTGTACACGGCTTTAAATTTCTAAAGGATGTGATGTGGGATAAGCAGCATGGTGGTTTTTATACCCTGGTAGACCGGCAGGGAGACCCCAAGGGTGCTGCTGGCGAACAAAAATCGGCTTATGGTAATTCCTTTGGCATTTATGCACTCACCGCTCACTATATTGCCACCGGTGATACCAGCGCGCTTAACCTGGCAAAAAGAACCTTCTACTGGCTCGAGACCTACAGCCACGACCCTAAACACCGGGGTTATTTTCAGCACCTGCAGCGAAACGGAGCTGTAATCGAAAGAACTCCGGAACTTCCCTCTACATCCGATGTGGGCTACAAAGACCATAACAGCTCCATTCACCTGCTGGAAGCCTTTACAGACCTTTACCAGGTGTGGCCCGACAGTCTGCTGCGGCTGCGGCTGAAAGAAATGCTGGTGTTGGTGCGCGATACCATCACCAACAATGAAGGCTATATGCAGCTGTTCTTCCAGCCCGACTGGACTCCTGTTACATTCCGCGATTCTTCAGAAGCCGCCATCCTGAAACACCGATACCTGGACCATGTATCTTTCGGGCATGATGTGGAAACTGCTTACCTGATGCTGGAGGCTTCTCATGTGCTGGGCCTGAAAAACGACACCCTCACCATGGCTGTTGCCAAAAAAATGGTTGACCACTCCCTGCGAAACGGCTGGGACAACCAGCTGGGAGGCTTTTACGACGAAGGCTATTATTTTGCGGATAAACCGGGCATGAGCATCATCAAAGATGGAAAAAACTGGTGGTCGCAGGCCGAAGGCTTAAACAGCCTGCTTCTCATGGCCGACCATTTTCCGGAGGATGAAATGGACTACTTCGGGAAATTTCAGCAGCTCTGGGAGTATTGCCAGCACTACCTCATCGATCATGTATATGGTGACTGGTACCAGGGTGGTCTGGATAAAGAACCTGAACAAAAAACCGCTCTGAAGGGCCAGATCTGGAAAGCCAATTACCACCAGCTAAGAGCCCTCATCAACTGTGTGCAACGCCTGCAGCCAGATACCACAGCCCCTTCTTCACCTGCCAGGCTTTATGCTGCACCAAAGAATAACATGCTGGTGCTAAATTGGGTAAAAGCACGCGACGACAGAAAACTACTGGGATACAACATTTACCAGAACGATAAAAAAATTGGCTTTACCCCGCTCACCAGCTTTGCGGTAAAGCACGCTAAGCCCGGAAGAAAAAATACATATCTTGTGAAAGCAGTAGACTATCAGGGCAATGAATCAGGAGCTGGCAAAGCGGTTATGTATTAGTCTTTAGTGAAGAATACTAATCTTATCTTTTGCATAAGAAACAGGACTTGTAATGATAAAAGAGGATCCTCTGTGGATCCTCTTTATTTTGTATAAAACAGCTTTACTTTTTCAAATCAATTTCATCCCTGGTAAGGGTCATAGGTAATTCATATACTTCTTTTACCTGTTCTGGTTTATTATGGGTTTCCAGCCAGTTTGACCATACCATAAACCAGGCCCACTTGGGTTGGGCCTCCAGTATGTGGCGATTTGGCAGGGTGCCTACTTCACCAAGCGCTATAACCTTCCCCCCGGCTACATCAAGCAACTCCTGATAATCTTTCTGCTCGTAGTCAGAGTGGTAAACGTCTGTAGCCAGCACATCTACGTACTCGGAACCAGGGTAGAAATCGATATAACTATAGGCCTCATCTTTAGGAATATCGCGGGGCGCATTGGCGTTCCACACCCAAATCAGGTTGTTCAGCTTATGGTGATTTACGTAGCGGTCGTACATCATTTTCCAGAGTTTCACAAACCCGTCTGGGCCTTTTTTATCGCCCCACCAGAACCATACACCATTCATTTCGTGGTAAGGTCGCCAAAGTACCGGCACCTGCGCATCCTGCAGCTGTTTCAGGTAAGTTGCTACCTGATCGGCCTGCTTCTCCCAGGTTTTATAAAGTGCAGTGCCAGGCGTGGTCAGATCCTTCCATTCCTGGTCGGTTAGCTCTGCCTGTATACTTTCCTTCCACCCAAAAGGCGGCTTATCTGTAGGACGCCCTGCATGCCACATTAGGGTAATGATAGCACCCTCTTTGTGCTTGCGGATGGCTTCTGCCACAACATCCTGCCCGGGATCTTTCTCGCCATGCCAAATAAAATCAGTGCCCCATATTGCAGGATATTTCCCAGCAATTTCCTGTGCCCGGTTATAGTACCTGTTCAGGTCATTACTGTAGCTGTGCTGACCGGAGAGGATATGGGTGTCATCTACCTGGTAGAGGTACTGCAGAAGCCTTTGCGCCTCCGAAGAAGCACTTTTATTCACTGGTTTAAATGGCTGAGCCATCAGTGGTAAACTACAGCACAGCAGCAGTAGTGTGGCAAATGTTCCTTTCATGATTTATTTTGGTAAATAGTACTGCATCTGGCAAAGAGGTAAGGATTCTGTACCGCTTAGTCAGCTCTATACAAGCTACTTTACTGCAAACTTATGCACGGTTTTAGTGGTGTAGGTTTCTCCGGGGCGCAGCTCTACCGATGGGAAATCGGGCTGGTTAGGTGAATCTGGAAAATGTTGTGTTTCAAGGCACAGACCGTAGCGGTACTGGTAGGCCACATCACCTTTACCAACTAATTGTCCCTTCAGAAAGTTGCCGGTGTAAAACTGTACACCTGGCTCTGTGGTATGCACCTCCATGTAGCGTCCGGTGGTAGGCTCATAAACTGTAGCAGCAAGCTTCATTTCACCTGGTTCACCCAGCACCCAGGTATGGTCGTAGCCTCCTCCCAGCCTGATCTGCTCATGGTCAGAGTTAATGTTCTGCCCAACAGGTATTGGTTTTGAAAAGTCCATGGGTGTACCCGCCACATCCTGAAGTTGTCCGGTGGGAATCAGATCACCATCCACAGGAACAAATTTATCGGCGCTGATCATAACCTGGTGGTCCAGAATATCTCTTTTTGTATTGCCGGTAAAGTTAAAATAAGAGTGGTTGGTCAGGTTTACAACTGTTGGTTTATCGGTAGTGGCGGTGTATTCAATAATCAGCTCATTATCGTCTGTTAAAGTATATACCACATCTGAAGTAAGTGTGCCGGGATAGCCCTCTTCTCCATCAGGACTCACATAGCGCATCTTTACGCCCACGCCCTGATCGTTACGTACTTCCTCTGCCTGCCATACCCGTTTGTCAAAACCCTGCGCACCTCCATGCAGTGTGTTTGGTCCGTTATTTCTGGCAAGCGTATACTCCTGCCCATCCAGTGAAAATTTTCCCTTTGCAATACGGTTACCATAGCGGCCTATAATGGCACCAAAGTAAGGCACATCCTCCTGCAGGTAGCCCGATAAAGAATCAAAGCCCAGGACTACATCTTCCATCTTACCGTTTTTGTCTGGTAAGATCAGTGAAGTGATAATGCCGCCATAGTTGGTAATTTTAGCGATGACACCCCTGCTGTTGGTCAGCACATACAAATCTACGGGAGTTCCTTCTTTAGTAGTACCGAAATCTTGTTTCTCAACTTTCATATTATTTATTGTTATAGGCTGTGTTTGCTCACCCTCCTCTTGCTGGGGAGAGCCGGAGCAGGCCCAGCCTGCCACCAGCAGACCGAGCATAAAAAAGTTTTGCAACTTCTGCTGCGCATTGGATTTAATCATATAAACGTACTGCTTTGTATCGCTAATTGGTTGAGTGGATCTATAGAACAGCTTGAAAGAAAAGCAGAAATATTTAAAACACAGGCTTCAATTAACGAAACAAATCTGTTTCATCAAATCTACCCATTCAAGTTTTCTCCCAAACCCCTGGCCAGGCTTTTCCTGCAGCTGGATCTAGACCAGCTTTGTATATTAGTTTCTCATGATGTTTTCATAAAAACAGGAAGTATTGTAGCTTAAACCTTCAATGCCTAAGGGCTGGTCTAGACAAACTTTTTAATCCTTTTTATATGAAATCAGAAAAGGAAAAAATGCTCAGGGGCGAACTTTACAATGCGCTCGACCCCCAGCTTTCTGAAGAGCGCCGCAGGGCCAGGCTGTTGTTCAAACAGCTGAACGACTCCCGGGATGATGAAACAGAACTTCGGTTAAGCATCCTGAAAGATTTGATTGGTAAGGCAGGAGAAGGCTTATGGATCGAGCCACCTTTTTACTGCGATTATGGCAGCAACATCACCGTAGGTGATAAAGTGTTTTTCAATTTTAACTGTGTGGTGCTGGATGTAATGCCAGTTACCATAGGCAGTAACGTGCTATTTGGGCCAAATGTGCAGATCTATACCGCTACCCATCCCCTGGACTGGGAGGAGCGGGCCAGCTGGCTTGAATTTGCCAAACCCATTACCATTGGCTCTGATGTTTGGATAGGCGGGAGCTGCGTGGTCTGCCCGGGTGTTACCATCGGCAGCAGGTCAGTGATTGGAGCCGGTTCTGTGGTAACCAAACCAATACCTGATGATGTATTTGCTGCCGGGAATCCCTGCAGGGTAATCCGCTCCTTAAAAAAGTAATTTTTATGCATTCAGTTCTGCCAGCAGCCTGAATGATTCCTGCTATACGCCCAGCACCTTTCTGATCTCTGCTGTATAAACAGGCAAAGGGCCTCTGGAGGATGCCACAAAAGCCCCCAGCCGGTTGGCTATATCGGCAGCTACCAGGGCATCTCCGTTTTTCAGATAGTGATACACAAAGGCAGCGCTGAAAGAATCGCCGGCGCCAACGGTATCTACCACCTTAGCCGGATAGCCATTTACAAAGTACAGCTCATGGCCCTCAAAAATATAGCAGCCTTTTGCCCCTGCTGTAATCACAATTACCTCCAGGTTGTATTCAAGGCTTATTCTGGTACAAAAGTCTTCCATACGAAGCAGCTCCTGAAAGAACATGCGGGAAAGAATCTCTACTTCTTCATCGTTCAGCTTTAGCATGCTGCAGTGCTGCAACGATTCTGTTATGATTTCTTTGGTGTAGCTGTTCCTGCGCAGGTTTATATCGTAAAATATCTGCGTATAGCTTTTATTTGCCAGTAGCTGTTTTAACGTATTGCGGGAGGCCTCGCTGCGCTGGGCGAGGGTGCCGAAATAGAGTACATCAAAACCTGTAGTAGCCAAGGCTGTATCCACACCCTGAATTTCAATAAAATCATAAGCAACCTCCTCTACAATGGTATAATGAGGCTGCCCGTTCTGAAATACTACCGGCACAGTACCGGTGGAGTAGTTTTCTTTGATCTGGATAAACTCAGTATTTACCCCCAGCTCCACAATCTGCCGCAGGGCTTCAGTGCCCAAAGCATCATGACCTACAGCAGAAAGTATATAAGATTTTACCCCAAACTGTGCCAGATGGCCCGCAAAATTCAAAGGGGCACCACCCAGATAAGGCTCTCCTTCGATAATATCAAACAGGATCTCGCCAAATGATAATACTTTCATAGGCTCAGCTATTACATAATAAAAAAATCTGCTACTGCTGATAGAGCAACAGCACTGCTTACACCTTTGTTGCTTTGGTTTTCTGCCCCAGCTCCTCCAGCGACACTCCTTTCGTTTCTGGCATAACGAACCAGACAAACAGTAGTTGCAGTACCATCATGATTGTAAAAATCATAAAGGTGTTACCACCACCCAGGGTAGCGGTTATATAAGGAAAAATATTGGCAATAACAGCAGCCATTATCCAGTGTGTAAAGCTGCCCAGTGCCATGCCCGAGGCCCTTACTTTGTTTGGGAATATCTCCGAAATAAATACCCAGATAACAGCGCCCTGGGAGAAAGCAAAAAAAGCGATGTAAATAAAAAGATAAACAGCTACCGTGGTGCCATCTGCAACCTGGCTGCTATCCTCAAGCTGCGCGTAAAAAAACCTGGCCACCATGGCCAGTGTAAAGATCAGACCAAAGGAACCCACCAGCATCAGCTTCCGCCTGCCAAAGCGATCAATGATGTTCATGGCAAGGAGTGTAAAAATTAAATTGATCAGACCTATGCCTGCTGTGGAGAGCAGCGCTGAGTCCCTTCCCAGCCCGGCCATTTCAAAAATGCGGGGTGCATAATAGATAATGGCATTAATGCCCGATACCTGGTTGAAAAAGGCAAACAAAACGGCCAGTATTACCGGGAAGTTATACTTTTTGGAAAACAGGTGGCTTTTATCGTTCTGCCGCAGGTCTGTTTCTTTAGAATTGATAATTGCCTGTAGCTCTTTATCTGCATTGATGGGATTTAACTGGTGGAGCACCTTACGGGCCTCCTCGATGGCACCTTTCTTCACCACCAGCCAGCGGGGGCTTTTAGGTACTAGCAGCACCAGCAGTACAAAAATAAGGGCTGGTATTGTTTCCACACCCAGCATCCATCGCCAGGCCCCTTCACCTGCCCCCTGCAACAGGTAATTAGACAAATAGGCAATCAGAATCCCCAGCACGATATTGAACTGGAACATGGCTACCATTTTACCACGGTCTTTAGCCGGTGATATTTCACTGATGTAAATAGGAGCAGCAATAGAGGAAGCGCCTACCCCTACGCCCCCTATAAACCTGAAAAACAGAAAAAGGTACCATTCTGTAGCAAGGGCCGATCCAAGCGCAGAAACCAGGTAAAGCACCCCAATCCAGAACAAGGTGTTCTTACGACCAATGGCATCTGAGGGAATACCTCCCAGCAGTGCCCCCAGCACTGTACCATATAATGCAATGGCTACCGTAAACCCGTGTCCCACTTCACTAAGCTGCCATACCGCCTGAATGGCCTGCTCGGCCCCGGAGATAACAGCTGTATCGAACCCAAACAAAAACCCGCCCAGGGCCACGGTGATAGACCAAAAAAATACTTTTCTATTCTTCATGTCAGTTAGTTTGGCATGAATATAAAAGTTTACAGGCGTAAAAGACTTTTAACACATCAATTTTAAGAAAAAGGCCCTCTTTCTTAAAATTTTTCAAAACCCATAAATAGAAAAGGGAGCTTACACTCCCCTTTACTGCAGAATATATGGGTTATCATAACTAAACCTTTACTGTTGCCTGCCGGCCATGCATGCCACTCATCATATTTCGATGTCGGTAACAGAGCAGGCGGCCCTGCAGCATCTTACCTGGTGAATAACCAATGCCATCTACTACATGGGCAGGTGCAAATGCTGCCTGTTCTACATCAGCAAAATAGTTATCAGGATAATGTTTCAGCTCCAGTACCCAACATCATGCCGCGGATGCGGATTGGGTGGTATCGTGCTCAACATAGGGCCACCCTGATGCTCTGGTAAGTTTTTTGTTTTACATAGTCTTTGGTTATAACTTTCAGCAAACCTGGAAAAGCGGGGGTTATAAAAGAAATTGATTATTTTTATAACTTCATAATATAACTCTATATATGTATATCAGTATCGTTCAGCTGGAGTATGTATTGGCCCTTAGCACCTATGGCAGCTTTGTGGCTGCAGCAGAGCATTGTCATGTTACCCAGCCTACCCTCAGCATGCAACTCAAAAAGCTGGAAGAAGAGCTGGGAGTGCTGCTGTTCGATCGTTCCAGGCAGCCGCTCATGCCAACAGATGTGGGTGCCCGCATAGTGGAACAGGCACGTATTGTGTTGCATGAGGTTAATAAAATTGGGGAAATTGTGCATGATTCGAAAGGGATCATTAAGGGCGAGCTGAACATTGGTATCATTCCCACCCTGTCTCCCTTTTTACTCCCACTTTTTATAGGAGAATTCAACAGAAAATACCCCGGTATTCAGTTGCATATTCAGGATCTCCAGACAGATGATATTTTGGGCAAGATCAAAAAAGACCAGCTCGATGTAGGCATTCTGGTAACCCCTACCCGCGACCCTTCGGTGCAGGAAAATCCCATTTTTTACGAGGAGTTTTATGCCTATCTGGACGAATCGCTGATTAAGGATAAAAAAGGAAACTCTGTGGAGATGGACGAGTTGCTCGAAAACCGCCTGTGGATGCTGGAGGAAGGAAACTGTTTTCGCAACCAGACCTTTAATCTCTGCGGCCTGAACCAGCTAAAGTTTAAAGATCTTAAATTCAGGTATGAGAGCGGCAACCTGCATACCCTGATCAAGCTGGTAGACCGCGAAGGCGGCATTACCCTGATCCCCCAGCTGGCCTCTTTTGATTTAAGTGTAAAAAGAAGAGAGCAGCTGCGGTTTATAGGCCGCAACCATCCGGTGCGGGAGGTAAGCCTGGTATACTCCAGAAAGTTTGCCAAGATAGGCCTGATCCGGAAGCTGGAGGAAGAAATTCTGCATAACCTGCCCCAGGAGGTGCTGGGCAATTCTGCCGCTAATATTGTGGAGATATATGCTGTAAAATAGCAGGTCTGCCAGCTCAAAATTGCTGGCAGACCTGCTATACTATCCGCTATTATAAAACTCCTGCCGTAGCGGCTGCACCAAACCTGGCAGGTTTAATTCAGGCGCTACCGGATGAATCTTTTTCTTAGCTGCAGGTTAAGCCCCAGGGAATAGGGGCGCAGCCCGAAGGGCTCCCGCTCTTTAAAGGTTGAGCCCATATAGTAGTTCACCATTGGCATCAGCGATAGCTCATAATTCCTGAACAGCGCATAATTATAACCCAGCCCCAGGAGCAGATTGTAATTCGTCTGTTCCAGAATATTATCGTCGGCAGGAAATTCTACTGTTTCCAGCCATTCACCATTGGTATATACCTTTGTACTCCCTTTTAACAGCAGGTTTACCCCACCGGACAGGCTAATATTAAACCGCCTGAGGTTGTTTTGCCAGAAGTAATAGTTAGCGCCAATCCGCCAGCTACCATAGGCGTAGCTGCTCACCAGCTGCCGGTTTGTGGTCGCTAATACAGGCTTCAGCTGTATTTCACCATTGGCAGAAACCTGCCGTATCAGCGTATCTACCTTTCCCGCGGTATAGGTATAGTCTACATTTTCTTTTAGCTTCATAAAGCCCAAGCTGGTCTCCACATGCAATCTTGGTGTAATTGACCTGGCAGCACTGATGCCAAGCTCATAACCCATCCGATCTTTCGCAGATCCCCCTGTATTGTTGAATTTGGTAATCAGCACTTCGTCCTCCCCATTAGGCTTATAAGTTTTATAAGCATAACGGGGCGCAAAAAACAGGGCCAGAGACCATTCCCTCAGCTGCTTGCTATCTCTGTTCACTACGGTCGCTTCACTTGTTATTACCCCAGAATCTGCCACAGTAACCGGAGGAATCCTGATGAAAAAAGTAGCAACCGTATCCAGCTGATATCCTACAGGCGCTATAGACGGAAGTAAATGAACTGCCTCCGGGGTAGCAACAAGCATATTTTCAGCAAGCTGCTTTTCCGCAGGTGCTGCCTCTGCCCCTACATTCACCTCTTCTGCCAGCGTATTTTCGCCAGCTACATGCGGCAGCACTTCTGCCACAGTAGTGCTCTGATCAGCTTTTTCTGATAATGCGGCATCGGCCTCCATAGCAGTTCCCTCCTGCTGACTGCCTGCATGAAGGGTTGAATCCTGTTGCATACCAGCGCTTATTGTAGCCAACTCCGGCACTGAATTATGTAAATCTGCCTCCGCTTCGCTTTGTTCAACTGAGGTTCCGGTGGCTGAGCTTTTGCTGTTATTGGGAGCGGTACCTGTACCGATAGCCACTGCTCGCTCTTCAGCTGCAGTCCCGGTCTCTGGCTGCTGCCTGATGTCACGATCGGCAGCAGGAAGCATGAGAGCTTTCTGTGGCAAACGAGATTCAGGTTCAGCAGAAGCGCCTCTGTCAGGCTGGGCTGACCTCTTTTCATTTTGCGTTGCCGTATGCGGGCCTGTTTTGAAATTTCCATCAATTCCGGATAGATCACTATTTTCCCCGACTGCAGTTTCCCCTTCATCTACAGCAGTAGTACCAGTTGAGATGTGCTCCACAGCCGCCGCATCCTGAGCACCAGGTTCAATACGCTGCGGTTTATCCTGTGCCTGCACAACTCCCTGCTCGTTGAGCTTTGCGCTATGACCTGCTTCAGCTGCATGCGTATTTTTTATTTCGGATGTCTCCGCAGTAGGGGGCACTGCATTTTGAGCAATGCCTTCGTATGGCTGTGGTGGTGAAGCCCGTTCCTGAAAAACACCCTGCTCATACATCAAAAATCCGGAAAATATACCCAGCAGTAACAGGCCAACGCTAATCCACCAGCGGAAGCGTAACCACCAGTTGGGCCTGATATCAGCCTGGATCCTGCTCCAGCCACCTGCCGGGGGCTCTTCCTCGAGCTCCAGCATTTTACGCCGAATATCTTCCAGTTCTTTTTCTGTTAGCATTTTGCAGAGATTGAGTGTTTCAGCAGTATATTTTTCAGGTAAACTTTTGCTTTGGCCAGCTGCGATTTGGAGGTCCCCTCTGCTATCTGAAGCATTTCCCCGATTTCAGCATGGTTGTAACCCTCCATCACATAGAGATTAAATACATGCTTGTAACCATCCGGCAGCTGATCAATAAAAGTAAGTAGCTCTTTACCCGACAAATCACTTACGATATCTTCAGAAGTAGGCGTCATTTCTTCTACGGCGCTGTAATCTACCTGCTTCTGGAATTTCCGGTTCTTGTTGTAATGATTGATGGCAGTATTTACAAAGATGCGCCTAACCCAGCCCTCAAAAGAGCCTTCTCCCTTGTACTTACTGATGTTGTTAAAAACCTTTACGAATGCCTCGTGGAAAATATCTTCTGCCTCGAACCTGGATTTGGTATAACGCACACAGACGGCCATCATGCGTTTGGAATATAGGTTGTAAAGTTTTTCCTGTGCCGAAGGCTTCCCCTGCCTGCAACCTTCAATGATCTCCTCTTCGGTGGGCGCTTTTGTTTTGGCTGATGATTTGCCGAATACAAGTCCCGATAGAATTTGGAGCACCACCGGCGGTGCATCCCAAAGCACTGCCTCCCTCAAAAACAATTTCCAAAGCATGGCCTGCCACAGGATTGCCTGCCACAGGAATGCCTGCCACAGGGGTGCCTGCCACAGGGGTGCCTGCCACAGGGGTGCCTGCCACAGCAACTGATGTTTTCCTATATGTTGCGCCCTCACAAACATATTAATCAGGCCTTGCTTGGCCTTCTATTATTATTTTATATCAATAAAAATTGTAGCTTCCTCCATTTCGGAGCAATCATTAGCGCAAAAGCCATAGACAATTTTTTCCTGGCCTACAAAGTCCTTAGCAGGGTAATACCTGAGAACCACGTTGTTAGGATGGGCACTATGCCCCCAGATGATTTCATAGCTTCCTGTTCCCTGAAAAGATGTAACCAGGCCTGCTCCACTGCTTGAACAAACCCTGTCATTTTTGAACACCCATATATCAACCCATTGATTTTTAGCAGTTTCCGCATAGTCATTCACTACTGCATCTTTACAGGTGTTTGGATCAGGCATCTCTTCTATATGCACTGCAATATTTTCCGTTTTACATGTTTTAGCACTGCAGGCAGTATAGGTGAAGCTGTCAACCCCTACAAACCCCTCCTTAGGTGTATAGTAGATATCGTTGTCATGTACAGATAAACGACCATTCTGAGGCTGGCTAAATTTTACACTTACCTCTACCTTGATACTATCATTAATCAGTGGATCCAGATTGATGGCACTGGGACCATCCGGATAGCGATAGTCCCAGATCTCATCAGAGACCAGCCGAAACTCCTCTATGGATTTAGGAACAACATCCTCTTCGGTAATATCACAACTCCCCAGCATTGCTGTACAGGCAATACCTATGTAAATTTTGTTTTTGATACTTTTTAAATGAGATTTCATCTTTTTGCTTGTTTCTACCGTCCAGACCATGCCTCTGGCAAAATCATTGCCTGGAGATTCATTAATTTTTCAGCAGAAACGGGTAAGATACCGGGTACAGCAATTTCTTTAAGAAAAGCTACAAAACAACGCCCACATTTCAATATACAAAATTAGAATATTTTGCATTTTTTTTGGACCTCTCTTAGAAATATTTTCCATACATCCTGGAAATAATCCGGCGTAGATGCGCTGGCTGCAGCTGGTATCTTGTACAGCATATGGTTTAAAACCAATGGTTTGAACCAGAAAACCGCATACCAGAAGTATGCAGTTTTCATTATTGAAAGGTGTTATCATAGCAGATAAAAGATTCAGCACCTGATATCTATCACCTGATAATCCACTTTCTCTCTTATGCTGTGACAGCTTTTGCTTTTCTACTGTTTTACCCGTTTCCTGATTCTCTGATAGGTTTTACTGATACTCGTACAGATTAGCAATGGCAGGAACGTGCTCATATCCCTGTACTTTATCGAAGCGCTGCTGTGGCAGTCCGGACTCGTGGTAGGTGTAGGTGTATAGTTCTTTGGTGCCTACATCTCTGAAGCCAGGATTATTTACAAACAATTTTACGCCCGGCAGGTAGAGTTCGCTTTCTGCATAAGGTCTGGGATTGAGCTTATCGTCGTAATCGCCCCAGGTAATGATGGATGGCTGACCCAGATCTTCCATTTTATCGCTCTGTGCATGTCGTATGTTCAGCTGAACCAGGTTTCCGGCAGCGTCATAGCTGAACTCGGTAACGCTTAGCCAGCCTCTGGTGTAGTCGGGGTACCAGCTGGAGTTAATTTTCTTTACCAGCTTATCGCCACTGTACTCAAACTTATACCAGCGAATTTCCAGACCATCGGGTGTGTAGGTTTTAGCAGCCGTTACTTTGCTGCCCTCCCACTCATACACCAGGTAATGACCGGTACTAAATTCCATCCGCACAGCTTTATCGCCTTCGTAAATTACCTTGTAGTCGTCGTTCAGCTGGTAGGAATCATAATAATTTAAACGGCCTGCCTCATCATATCCCCAGCTAACCATCCCCGCCCTTGTTAGCAGGGCATCTGCCGCCGGAGCTGGCTTTGCAGGAGGTGTGGTGGTTCCGCCGCCATTGTTGGGAGGAGTTGTGGTGCCCCCGCCTGTATTGCCACCATTGCCTCCGCCATCTGCAGGATCGGCAGCCGGTGTTTCTGTTCTTACAGGTGTTATATCTTCTTTTTCGCAGGAGGTAAATAAAAAAGACATTGTAAGGCCTGCCATTAAAAATAAAGTTCTTGTTTTCATGAGTTCTAAAGAGATTAAGTTTGATTTACCGGGCAGACCAGGTCATTTGTAAAAGCGTTGCCTGAGGTTTTAAAAATTTTAAAATATTTTTTTCTGTAGCAGCATAAAGCTCCCTGGCAACCACCTTTTGGGTGTACTACCTGTAATTTTTTTCCAGCTTACTGAGGCCACCTGCTATAAGCTACTAATGCTTAGCGCACCTCCAGGCACAGGTTTGAATGCCGCTGCAGGGGATGGCAGTATCACCCTAACACCCTCTGCCCCACCCTGCTCCTGATTATTTCTGCCCTGCCATACTATATAGAGGCTTCCCGGAATCGCTGTATTACAGCAAAAAATTTTTCATGATTTCTTGTGAAATCAAAAAACTATCTATACGTTTGTAGTGTACTAGTAACGTAGTACACTAACATAGAGGCAGGCCTTAGATAAAAACCAGATCGGAAAATTTCTAGAGTAGCCTCTGGTAAGAAAATAAGAACAGCGTATTCAACTTCCACTTCTAACAAATAAGATCATGGCACATTTTTTCAGGTACATCGCAATCACCATCATGGCACTACTGGCCCAGGCAGCAGCTGCCCAAAGCGGTAACCTTAGCGGTAGCTTATCAGACGATAAGGGAGAAGCACTTCCCTTTGCCAACGTAGCCGTTATGGATGCTGCCGACTCCGCACTGGTAACAGGCGCTGTAGCGGACATGGACGGTAAATTCATGATCAAATCCCCTGCAGAAGGTCGTTACTTCCTCAGGTTAAGCGCCATTGGTTTCAGGGGTATCACTACCCCTGCCTTTACCGTAACAGGGGCATCCTTTTCAAAAGATTTTGGCAGCCTGAAGCTGCAGGAAGATGTTGAAATGCTGCAGACAGTCTCTATAGAGGCACTGCGCCCTAAAGTAATTACCGAAGCTGATAAGATGATAGTAAGTGTGGAAGGCACCGCAATGGCCGCAGGCGCCACTGCCATGGATGTACTAAGCAAGTCTCCGGGCGTTTGGGTGGATCAGGATGGCAACATTCAGCTCAATGGCAAAGGCGGGGTAAAAGTAATGATCGATGGCCGCCCTACTTATTTGTCTTCCAAAGAACTGCAGAATATGCTGCAGGGCATGTCGGCCGAGAACATCAAAGACATCGAAATCATCTCCAACCCCTCTGCTAAACACGATGCAGAAGGTACTGCCGGTATCCTGAACATTAACTTAAAGAAAAACTCTATCCGGGGCATGAACGGCAGTGTGTACGCAGGCTACCAGTACAACAAACTCCATGGCTATTCAGGCGGCGCAAAGATCAACTATAAAAACGAGCGCTGGAACTCCTCCATCAGCCTGGATATGGCCGACCGCAACACTTTCCGCACGCTGAACATGGTGCGTGAATTTAACCAGCCAGGCGACTATGCAAAGTTTGATCAGAAAACTTACGAAGACAGAACTGACTATACACCTTCTGTTAAACTAAGCACCGACTACGACCTGAATGCAAACCATAGTATAGGAGCCTCTTTAAACCTTTCGCAGCAGGATACCTACCAGGGCCTGACTTCTGATATGGAGCTCTTCCGTACAGATGCCAGCCAGAACATGAAGGCTATATCTGCCGCACCGGTAAATGATAACACAAAAAGCGCTACTGTTAACCTGCATTATGTTGGTAAACTGGACACACTGGGCACCCGCTTAACAGCTGATCTGGACTATGTACGCCTCTCCAGCACAACTACCTCTGATTTCATAAACAGCTTTACCTACGCCTCCGGAGCTCCTGCCGAACACCAGGTGCTGGGTAACACTAACCCTACCGCGTATAACATTTATGCTGCAAGGGTGGATTTTTCCAAACCAACTTTCGGAAAAAGCAAAGTAGAGGCAGGCCTGAAAGCAAGCCATGTAGTATCTGATAACGAGCTTAGCTTCTTTGCTTTAGAAGATAATACTAAGCGCCCTATCGACAGCATGAGCAACCATTTTATCTACAGCGAAAACATTGTGGCTGCCTATGGCAACTTCACCACCAAACTGGGCGATAAGTGGAGTGTACAGGCCGGCTTACGGGCAGAACAGACATTCTCCGAAGGCGAATCTGTAACCCTGGGCGAAACCATCGAAAGAAACTACCTGGACCTGTTCCCAAGTGTGTTTGTACAGCAAAAAGTAAGCGACAACTATCAGGTAAGCTACAACTACAGCCGCCGCATCAGCAGGCCCCGCTACGAATCGCTGAACCCGTTCCTGGTATATCTCGATCCTTACACCATTGCAAAGGGTAATCCTAACCTTCGTCCGGAGTACACCAACTCTTTTGAAGTAACACAAACCTTTAAGCAAACCTACAACCTGGTGCTTGGCTACTCGATCTCAAAAGACTTCTTTACCGAAGTACCTTTGCAGAATAACGAAACCAAAACAACCACATTCGGGCAGCAGAACATAGACCGCTTCCAGAACTTCAGGGCTACCCTGGTGGCTCCGGTAGAGGTAACACCTAAGTGGAGCATCTTTAACAATGTAATGCTGGCTTACCAGAGTTTCGAGACTTCCTTCAACGACCTGCAGCAGGTAAACGAAGCGCTGTTCTTTATGACACAGGTAAACAACACTGTGAAGCTCCCCCTGGGCATTACGGCAGAGCTTAGCGGCATCTATCGCGGTCCGCTTGCTCACGGCCTATACCAGATCGATGGCGCCTGGTGGGTAAATGCAGGTGTAAAACGCTCCTTTATGGCCGATAAGCTTGATGTAAGCCTGAACGTATCAGACATATTCAAATCACTGATAGAGACCGGCAGCGCCGATATCGGAGCAAACCGCAACAACTTTGATCAGTACAGAGGCACCCGCGGCTTAAAACTTAACCTGCGCTACCGTTTCAGCAAAGGCGAAAAATTTGAAAGCAAAAGCAGGAACAGTAACCTGGAAGAGCTGAACAGAACAGGTGGTGAATAAAAAGCCACCCCTGTTTCTCTCCCTTTCAGGCCTTGAGGAAACACTAATTTTGCATTACCGTTATAGCGTACTAACATAGTAACACACTTAAATCCCGATCTTATGGTTGAGCTGCAAAATATAAACTTCCGGTACAAAAAAAATAAGCCCTTGTTCAGGGAGCTAAACCTCAGCCTTACGAGCGGCTACATATACGGGCTGCTGGGTAAAAACGGTGCCGGCAAAACTACCCTGCTCAAGCACATATCGGGCTTATTATACCCGCAGGAAGGCCAGGCCAGGGTATTCGGACATGATGTTAGCAAGCGCGAGCCCCAGATGCTGGAAAACGTTTTTGTTGTTCCGGAAGAGTTTGAGCTACCTGCACAAAGCATCGATGCCTTTGTAAAGTATAATGCTGTTTTCTACACCAGGTTTAGCCGGGAGCAGCTGGACTTTTACCTGCAGGAATTTGAGCTGGACCGGGATGAAAAGCTCTCCAGCATGTCGTACGGGCAGAAGAAAAAATTTCTGATTGCCTTTGGCCTCGCTACCAACGCCCGCCTGCTGATCCTGGATGAACCAACTAACGGCCTGGACATTCCATCCAAGAGCCAGTTCAGAAAGATCATGGCTTCTTCTCTGGATGAGGAAAAGATCATTGTGATCTCCACCCACCAGGTACGCGACCTTGAGAATCTTATAGATGTAGTGCTGGTGCTGGAAAACGGACAAATTATCTTCAACCATGGCATAGGTGAGATTTCTGAAAAACTGCGGTTTGAGCAGGACCTAAGAAAAGCTATGCCCGAAGATATTCTTTACAGCGAAGATGCAGCCGGCAGAAAGGCAGGCATCATCAAAAACACCTCCGGCATGGAATCAAGAGTAGATCTGGAGATCCTCTTTAACGGAGTGGTAAAAAATCAGCAGGCAGTAGAAGCTCATTTAACTAATCCATCAGATTATGTACTCTAATCTATATAGCACCCCAAGGCAAATTAACTTTATATCACGCCAGCTGTCGTTATTCAGGCAGGGCTGGTTAATTGCCGCTGCCGCCATATTCGGACTAATTTTCCTTATATCGGTCTTCCTTGGCTACTTTAACTCCGGCGGACTTTCGCAGCTGCCATCGAGCCTTTACAATGGATTTCTGACCCTGATTGGGCTGATCTTTACCAGCCAGATGTTCCAGGAACTGCATACGCCTAACCGTAGCTATGCTTTTCTTACCCTGCCGGTGTCTACACTTGAGAAATTAATCGCATCCTGGCTGCTCTCGTCGCCCCTGTTTATACTGGCCTATACAGCTATTACTTTTGCTATTTACCTGATCAGTGTACTGATTGCAGGGCAGCCAGAACTGGCACTTAATTACTTTACGCCTGCCTACTGGAGTACCATTGCCAATTATATGGTGATTCAAACCATATTCCTGTGGGGCGCCTGTTATTTCAGAAAAACCAACTTCCTGAAAACGCTGCTGGTACTGGTGGTGCTGCCAATGATAATCGGGATGTATGTAGCTTTGCTGATCTGGCTGTTCTTTGGGTCAACCAACATGCATTTCGGTCCGGATACTATATCAATTAATGACACAATATTCCCCAACCTGGGATACATCATTAAATTTCTATGGTACGGTGTACTGGGCCCTTATATGCTGTTAATTACGTATTTCACTTTAAAGGAGAGACAGGTATGATAGAGTTTAAGGAAAACCAGGCTATCTACCTGCAGATTGCCGACCAGTTCGTGGAGAATATTCTTCAGCGAAAATGGACTGTTGGAGAGAAGATACCCTCCATACGTGATACCGCCGTAGAGTTTGAAGTAAACCCCAACACCACCATGCGCACCTTTAACTACCTGCAGGATAAGGGGATAATCTTCAACAAGCGGGGCCTTGGTTACTTTGTTTCAGACGATGGCTACGAAAAAACCCGGGCACTAAAAAAAGAGCAGTTTCTGGAAGAAGACCTGCCTGCCCTGTTCCGGAATATGGAAATGCTGGGTATTACCTTCTCCGACCTGCAAACCTATTATTCAAAGTATAACCAAAACGGACACGACAAATGAAAACCAGCAATAAACTACTGATAGGCTTACTGGCCGCTATTTTTGTAATAATCACGATTGCGATAGGTGTACTCAAATACTACCATCAACTGGCGGAAAGCTAAAAAGCCCCTGGATAGGCGCCTTTGACAGGCACAATAGCAGCACCGCCGGCTTATAACATCTTAGATTAATGAGCAGCACAGGCTCTGTAACTCCAGGCATGTGCTGCGTTGTTTAAGGAGTCTAGCTTACCGCCGGGAGCTGCTAAAATATATATTATTGTGCCGATTGCCAGTGCTTTTAAAAGCTTTTCTATATGCTTACTTTTGGCACCATTTCTTTTTATAAATTCAGGCTAAAAAGCTGAACAACCAAACATATTAGCGCGTTGAGGAGGGAAGTAAGTGTGCAGATGATTAAAGACAAAGAACCTATCGCCTCTCCGGTGAAAACCAGACTGGAAGAAATTAGCCACATTCGGGAACAAGCCCGCGAAAAACAGGATGAATTGCGTAAACTCCAGACAGAACTATTGCTGATACTGGAGGAAAATGTGCTGGAAATGGAAAAATATTTTGAGAAATCGGCTGCGGGTACAGTAACAGAACAGGAGCTGGAGACTTTAAGTGTGCGGGTACTGCTTAATAAACATATGGCCCGTTACTACAAGCTTGCCTCCCAGCAACAGCAGCTCATCAAGGAAAAAACCTACCTGCAGGGCAAATGTGCTTCAGGCAGAGAATAATAAGCTTATTCCCGCCATTGAAAGCTATATACATCAGTAAAAAGGCAGAGCAGGCATTCTCTCCTTTCTGATAGTGGATGATTATGGTACTCCAAATAAAAAAATAACCCTTTTTAGGGGGTTAAGATTATTCTTTTGTCAAATGTAGAAGTGGTCAGCGAATTATAGAATCTTTATCCCGGCCACTATTAATCAAATACCTCTCCCTTTTTAACTTCCAGGTGCATTGCTATAATTGCCGCACACAGCGCCTGCTGTTGCTGCTCGCTAAGGCTGGCCACGGTACCCACTATTTCTTCCTCACTAAATAGCTCTCCTTTCAGTCCCAGCTCTTTCAGCAACAAATCATACCTGGAGGTAAGACTGCTGGCCGGAAATATTCTGGTATTAATCTCATTAAGCGTCAGAGCAGCAAACACCAGTCTGTCCTGTAAGGAACCGCTGCTGTTCAGGCACACAATGGCCCTCGCTAACTGATTAGTAATTTGTACATGACACATTGGCTTTAAAATTTATTTCACTCGTATGATTACACTTATGTATTCGTGATTAAGATAATTAGGTTACAGTGTTAGAAACGAGCATGTGGTACAAATCAATGCTTCAACACTAAACTTTAAATCAGCAAACGTTGTAAATCCATTTTTTCGCATAACTCACTAATTAACAAGGAATTAAAAAACAATGAAAAAAATTTTAATCCTTCGCCATGCAGCAGCAAAATGCAGATACAACCCTTCAAATACTCACTAACTTAATCCCGAAAAGGCTGTCAGTTTAAGCATTATTTTCCAAAGATGAGGCATGGCTGAAAGACTTTTATTTTATTGAAACTCATCATCTTGATTGTATCTTATTTATGCATGTCTATGCCAGGAAGTGTTACCATTCCTGTCAATCCTTCAGCACTCCTGCAACGCCTGCAGATCTATCATTAAGCCTGCTGACAGATCTGCAGTTTTCCATCCGGCACCCTTAAACACCGCTTCCGCTTTTAAGTTAGTCTTATCAAAGATAAACCGGAAGGGAGTATAATTGGACTTTATTAATGAACAGCTTCATTTAAGGCATTTCTGTTGATCTATGTCTTATGAAAAAGCGACTTAAGTCATATTATTTCATCTTATTAATACCGGACTTTGCAGACACTTAACCTAGCATATTTGTATGACCAAAGCCATTTTCATAGCCACAGCCGAGCCCTATAGCGGCAAGTCGATTATTGCACTGGGGCTGGTAGATATGTTGCTGAGCAAAGCACAGAAAATAGGCTATTTCAAACCTATTATCAACCATGACCCTTCCTTTGCCAAGGATGTGCACATAGAAACTATTGTTAACCACTTTGGTCTTCAGGTAGCTTATGATGATACCTACACCTACACCCGCCCACAGGCCCTGCGCCTGATAGAAGCCGGCAATCAGGGCGAAATCATTGATACCATCCTGAACAAGTTTAAGCAGCTTGAGGAAAACTACGATTTTGTGGTGGTGGAGGGCAGCGATTTTCTGGGAGAAGGAACTGCCTTTGAGTTTGATGCAAATGTTTCCATTGCTAAAAACCTGGCGGCCCCGGTAATTATAGTAGTATCAGGAGAGAATAAAACCACCGCACAGATCACAACTTCCATCCTCACCATCATGCGCAACTTCCAGTCGCGCGATATTCAGGTACTAACAGTTGTGGCTAACAAAGTTAAGCCCGATCAGGTGGAGGAAGTCCGCAATGAGCTGATGCCCCAGCTGAGGGAGCAGGTTACGCTGGCGGTTATTCCTGATCGCCCTGCACTGAAAAGCCCAACCATCAAAGAGGTGCAGAACATTCTGGGTGCCAAACTGATGTTTGGAGAACAGCAGCTCTCCAACCAGGCTGATCACTTTATCATGGGTGCCATGCAGGTGCCCAATTTCCTGAATCACATTAAGCAAAATGTGCTGATCATCACTCCCGGCGACCGGAGCGATATTCTCATCAGCGCCCTGCAGGCAAGCCTTTCTGTGAATTACCCCAAAATATCGGGCATAGTGCTTACCGGCGGTTTTGTACCCGATGAGCCGGTAATCAGGCTTATTGAGGGTCTGCAATCTGTAGTCCCCATACTATCGGTTAAATCCGGATCTTTCCAGACGGCCACGCAGATTGGTAACATCAAGTCGAGAATTACACCCGACAATAACAAAAAAATACAGCTGGCTATTTCTACCTTTAAAAAGTATGTAGATGTGCCTACGCTGGAGCAGCGGATCATTACCTATCAGCCGGAGGGCATGACCCCGCATATGTTCCAGTACCAGCTGGTGAAGTGGGCAAAAAGCAAAAGAAAACATATAGTACTTCCCGAGGGCAACGATGAGCGAATCCTTAGAGCAGCAGGGCGTCTCATTGCCCAGGATATTGTAGACCTGACGCTGCTGGGTGATCCTGAAAAAATCATTCCCACCATTAAGCAGCTGGGCATTAACCTGGACCCGGAGCGCATCCATATTGTAAACCCGCAGCAGTCGGAGCGTTACGAGGAGTATGTACAGACCCTGTACGAGCTCCGAAAAGATAAAAATGTGGCGCTGGAGATGGCCCGCGACCTGATGACGGATGTTTCCTACTTCGGCACCATGATGGTGTACAAAGGGCATGCCGATGGCATGGTATCCGGCGCCGTACACACCACCCAGCACACCATCAGACCTGCCCTGCAGTTTGTAAAAACCAAACCCGGCTTTTCGGTGGTATCCTCTGTATTTTTTATGTGCCTTCCCGACAGGGTATCGGTTTTTGGCGATTGTGCCGTAAACCCTAACCCTACCGCAGAACAGCTGGCCGAAATTGCCATCTCCTCGGCCGATAGCAGCCGCCGCTTTGGCATTGAGCCCAAGGTGGCCATGCTCTCTTACTCATCGGGCTCCTCAGGCGAGGGTGCCGATGTGGAAAAGGTACGCAGGGCAACTGAAATTGTTAAAGCCAAACGTCCGGACCTGAAGGTTGAAGGCCCTATCCAGTACGATGCTGCCGTAGATCCGCAGGTGGGCAGGCAAAAACTGCCCAATTCAGAAGTAGCCGGGCAGGCCAGCGTGCTGATCTTCCCTGACCTGAACACAGGGAACAACACCTATAAAGCCGTTCAGCGGGAAACAGGCGCACTGGCCATCGGCCCGATGCTGCAGGGCCTCAACAAACCTGTAAATGACCTAAGCCGCGGCTGTACGGTAGAAGATATCTTCAACACCGTCATCATCACCGCCATTCAAAGTCAGGATTAACGAGAGAAGTAAGAAGATAGAAGTTAGAAGTAAGAAAGCACCGCTTTATATAAACAGGCTGCTTTACTTCTACCAAAGTCTATCTTCCTGCCTCTAACTTCTAACCTCCTAAAAACATGAACATATTCGTAGTAAACTCTGGCAGTAGCTCCATTAAATATCAGCTCTTCAGGATGCCCTCTCAAAAGCCGGTTTGCAGTGGTTTGGTAGAGCGTATCGGGCTGGGCAATTCAGTAATTACCCATAAGATAAATCCTGGTGCTGACGAAAAGATAATAGAAAAAACCATGGATTTGCCTGATCATGAAGCCGGCCTTCAGGAAGTAGGCAGCCTGCTCACCGATGCAGAAATAGGTGTGATCAGAGATCCTGCAGAAATAGAAGTGGTTGGGCATCGGGTGGTGCATGGTGGCGAAACCTTTGCGGCCACCACTGTTATTACCCAGGAGGTAAAGGATAAGATAAAGGCCCTCTTTGCCCTGGCGCCCCTTCATAACCCCTCTAACTACCTGGGCATAGAGGTGGCAGAACGCATTTTCTCAAAGGCAAAGCAGGTAGCAGTGTTCGATACTGCCTTTCACCAGAGCATGCCGCCGCAGGCCTATCGCTATGCCATTCCCAACGAACTATATACCAAGGGGGGCATCAGGGCGTATGGCTTTCATGGCACCAGCCATAAGTATGTAGCCGAAAAGGCAGCTGACTATCTGGATAATCCCCGGGCAAAGCTCATCACCATACACCTGGGCAATGGCTGCAGCATGACGGCCGTAGACGGCGGCAAATCTGTAGATACCAGCATGGGCTTTGGTCCTTTAAGCGGCCTGGTAATGGGTACCCGCTCCGGCGATATTGATCCTTCCGTGATCTTTCACCTGATCAACCAGGAAAATTACAGCGCCGAGCAGGTTAGCAACCTCCTGAACAGGCAAAGCGGCATGAAGGGCCTCAGCGGCTACAGCGATATGCGCGACATTACCAAAGCCATAAACGAAGGCAGCCAGGAGGCCGATGTGGCCTATGAGCTGTATGCCTACCGTATCAAAAAATACATAGGTGCCTATGCAGCCGTACTAAACGGGCTGGACGCCATTATATTTACAGCTGGTGTAGGCGAAAATGATGCCCTGATACGGGAGCGGGTATGCCGCGAGATGGATTTCCTCGGCATTCAGCTGGATGCCGAAAAGAACAAGGCACGTGCGAAAGAACTTCGGGAGATCAACAAAGAAAATGCAGCGGTGAAAATTCTGGTGATCCCCACCAACGAAGAGCTTGAAATTGCAAATCAGTGTTTTGAGCTGCTGGGGTAATAACAGCTACTGCTACAAACCTCCGGGATTTTAAAAATGCCGGAGGTTTTAATTTTAATGACCTAGCCTTCTACCACAGACTTATCCATTCCCGACTGGGAAGCCAGGCTCTGAAGCAGGCGCATACCGCCAGTATTGCAGAGAGGTTTTCTATCCCTTAAAAATTGTAAGATATGGGGGTCCAGGCATTTTTCAGCTTCTGCCGGAATACAAACTACGGGAACAGATTCTGACAGCAGCATAACACCTGCCACTTTCCCCATCACACCCCCTTCTTGTAAATTTGATCCCTGGATGCCCATCACAACAAGATCAACCTTTAGCCTTTGGGCAAAAGTTGGTATTTCATCTACGGCAAAACCTGGTTTTAGTAATCGGGTTACAGAGATTCCAAATTTATTGTGCAGCTCATGTGCCAGCATATCCAGCCTGTCTTGTGCGGCTGCTTCAGGCTTATCGCTTTCTGCTAAAGAATCTACTTTTTCCAGTTTAGCGGTATCTTTTCTAATGGGAATTGCCATAGGATAAAACGCATGAAAAATAATCAGCCGGGAACCGGTTAGACGGGCAAATGCCGCTGCATAATATGCAGATACCTCTGCATTTTGAGAAAAGTCCGTTGGCACCAGTATGTTCTTCATTTTTATAGGTTTTCCTGCGCTTCTTCCATAAACCCCAGCTAACACGACTAAGAAAGCGTATGTTATTTTTATTTTTTACCTATCGATAACTTATGCTGGAGTTGTAAAATTACACAGATCAGGGATGGCATAAGATGATGTGCAGCACCCGAAAAAATGATTTATGTCATAGGCTACTGGGCATTAACAGCTTTGTTTTGAAGATAATAATAAGCTTTTGAATGGGCAGTTGTACATTGTGTAATCCCTTAAGTATCTTTAAGCATCGATCCTAAACAAATACAATTGGAAGAGAGCAATTACACCCCAGACCAGAATCTGGAAACCAGATCGAGGCTAAAGGCGATTATCGACACTGCCATTGATGGCATCATCACCATAGATTCCCGGGGCATTATTGAAACAGTTAACCCTGCAGCAGCCCGTATATTTGGTTATTATCCGGAGGAGATCATCGGGCAGAATATTAAAATACTGATGCCCGAGCCGGATCAGAGCCAGCATGATAGTTATATTGAAAATTACCTGCGCACCGGAGAAGCAAAGATTATCGGAATTGGGCGTGAGGTACTGGGTAAAAGAAAAGACGGCTCTGTTTTTCCATTTCGGCTCAGCATCAGCGAAGTGCAGCTGCAGGATAAACTGATTTTCACAGGTATTATCCATGACATCAGCAACCTGAAAAAGGCTGAAGCAGCGCTGCTGGAAAGTGAAAGCAAGATTAACTCCATTATTGAAACCGCAGTAGACGGGATCATTACCATAGATACCAGAGGTATAATAGAAATGGTGAATCCGGCTGCAGCAAAGCAGTTTGGTTACACGCCCACAGAACTAATGGGTAAAAGCATCAACATGCTCATGCCCAAACCAGACAGCAGCCGGCACGATGGTTATCTGCGCCACTACCACGAAACCGGCGAAAAACGCATTATAGGCATTGGCCGGGAAGTTACCGGCCTGCGCAGTGATGGCACTATTTTTCCGCTTTATTTAAGTGTAAGCGAGGTTCATCTGCAGGGCCGTAAGGTGTATACCGGCTTCATCCATGATATCACCAAACAAAAAATGAGCGAAGAGCGGCTGCGCCGCTATGCCGCTGAGCTGGAACGGAGCAACCGCGAACTGCAGGACTTTGCCTACGTATCGTCGCACGACCTGCAGGAGCCACTGCGGAAAATACAGGCTTTTGGCGACAGACTTTTAAACAAAGAATATGATAACCTGAGCGATCAGGGAAAAGATTATGTAGACCGGATGCTGAATGCAGCCTCACGCATGCAAACGCTCATCAACGACCTGCTGTCTTTTTCAAGGGTTACCTCTAAATCAAAACCTTTTATAAAGGTAAACTTGGATCATGTCCTAACAGAGGTATTGTCTGATCTGGAAGTATCTATTGAACAGACCGGGGCAGAAATTATACGCTCTCCCCTGCCCGAAATTGAGGCAGAGCCTACACAGATGCGGCAGCTGTTTCAAAACCTTGTGAGCAACGCCATTAAATTTAGAAAAGAGGGCGAAAATCCAATCATCAATATATACGCTAAAAACCTGCAGCGTGTGGCGCACTTAACGGCAACACCCGGCGATGAAGTAACAGAAATTTATGTGGAAGACAACGGCATAGGTTTCGACGAAAAGTACCTGGACCGTATCTTTAATATTTTTCAGCGGCTGGAGGGGCAGAAATATGAAGGTTCTGGTGTAGGGCTGGCCATTTGCAGGAAAATTGCCATACGACACGGGGGCGATATTACCGCTCACAGCCAGCCTGGGGTGGGATCCCGCTTTGTGGTTACCCTGGCCATAAAACAACCGCAGGAGTCTTAACTATCATTTATATAAATACTGAAATGCCAAATAAGCGACCCATTATTATATTAATAGCCGACGACGACGCCGAAGACCGCATGCTTATCCGGGAGGCCCTGGAAGAAAGCAGGCTTAATAATAATATTCAGTTTGTAGAGAATGGCGAAGAGCTGATGGATTACCTCCTCAACAAGGGTAAATATTCTGATAAAGAACAATATCCTACCCCCGGCCTGATTCTGCTGGACCTTAACATGCCTAAAAAAGATGGCCGGGAGGCCCTGAAGGAAATCAAAGCCAACGATCACCTGCGCCTGATCCCAGTGGTGGTACTTACCACCTCTAAAGCCGAAGAAGATATTATCCGCACCTACGACCTGGGTGTTAGCTCCTTTATTACCAAACCGGTAACTTTTTCCGCACTGGTGGATGTCATGAAAACCGTAAGTAAATACTGGTTCCAGATTGTGGAATTACCCCCTAATTTGTAAAACTTAAGGCATTAGAAATTAACAGCTCAATGGCAGAAAAAATAAGGGTTTTGCTGATTGATGATGATGAAGACGATTTCATCATTACCCGGGAGATCATCAATGATATACCAGGCAGAAATTACCTGCTCGATTGGACAAGCTCTTTCAATGAAGCACTATCGCTTATCAGGCAGCAGCAACACGATGTGTACCTGGTAGATTACCGGCTGGGCGCCCACGATGGCCTGGAACTGATCACCCAGGCCATAGAGGAGGGCAGCACCGCACCCTTTATTCTGCTTACAGGGCAGAGCGACCGGGAAACAGACGAAAAGGCCATGCGCATCGGGGCTCTGGATTACCTGGTAAAAGGCACCATCAACCCATTTGAGCTGGAGCGGTCTATCCGCTACAGCATTGAACATGCCAAAAGTCTGGCCGAAATTCAGAAACTAAATACCGAGCTTGAGCAAAGGGTAGAACAGCGTACTCAGGAGCTGGCAGAGGCAATCCGTAAACTGGAGCACACCAACCGCAGCCTGCACGAAGCAGAGCAGGAAGTACGCAACGCGCTGAAAAAAGAAAAAGAGCTCCATGAGCTGAAGTCCAGGTTTGTGACCATTGCTTCGCATGAGTTCCGCACTCCCTTAAGTACGGTTTTATCATCTGTATCGCTAATAGGTAAATATACTTCGGCCGAAGATGATGATAAAAGGCAAAAGCACGTTGACCGAATTAAATCGGCAGTAAGCAACCTCACCAACATCCTCAACGATTTCCTATCTATTAGCCGTATTGAAGAAGGCAAGATCTATAATGTGCCGGCCACCTTCAACCTGTTTAACCTGGCAACAGAAGTAACCGACGAACTGCAGGGCTTTTTAAAACGGGGGCAAAAAATCCACCACAGCCATTCAGGCGATTCTAAAACTGTTCACCTGGACAAACAGCTGATCAAAAACATCATGATCAACCTGCTGTCTAACGCCAGCAAATACTCCGGAGAGGGCAAATCTATTTACTTCCATACTGAAATATCGGATAACACCGCCTATATTGTAGTCAGAGATGAGGGTATCGGTATTCCGGAGGCCGATAAGGTTCACCTCTTCACCCCCTTCTTCAGGGCACAGAATGTTACCAACATACAGGGTTCAGGCCTGGGCTTGAACATTGTAAAAAAATATGTTGATATTATGAATGGCAGCCTGGAGTATGAAAGTAAGCTGGATGAGGGAACTACTTTTTCAGTTTCTATCCCTGAAAACGCACAGTCATGAAAAAAATACTTTTGATTGAAGACAACCTGGAGATTCGGGAGAACATAGCCGAAATACTTACACTGGCAAACTATGAAGTATCGCAGGCAGAAAACGGAAAAGTTGGCGTTGAAATGGCTAAATCACAAAAGCCTGATCTGATTATCTGCGATATTATGATGCCGCAGCTGGATGGTTACGGGGTGCTGCACCTGTTAAGCAAAAACCCTGATACAGCAGGCATACCCTTTATATTCCTGACGGCAAAATCTGAAAAGGAAGATTTCAGGAAAGGCATGAACCTGGGAGCCGACGACTACCTCATCAAACCTTTTGATGACCTGGAGCTGCTGGATGCCATAGAAATGCGCCTGAAAAAGAATGATATCCTGAAATCAGACTTTAACAGAAATGCCGAAGGCCTCAATAATTTTTTACAGGAAGCCAAAGGCCTGGAAAACCTCGAGAACCTGGTTTCCAAAGATCAGAAAACAATTGTACTAAAGAAAAAACAGTACCTGTTCTCTGAAGGAAGTTATCCCAATGCCCTGTATTTTCTGAACAAGGGCAGAATTAAAACCTCCAAATCAAACGAAGACGGGCGCGAGTACATTACCAACCTATACAAGGCAGGAGACTTTATAGGCTATATCGATCTGCTGGAAGAGCAGCGTTACCGTGAATCTGCCGTTGCGCTGGAAGAGTCGGAGGTAACCATTGTACCCCGCGAAGACTTTTTCACACTGATCCACAACAACCGCGATGTAGCCAATAAATTCATTAAAATACTATCTGACAACCTGGTAGAAAAAGAAGAACGACTCTTAAAACTGGCTTATAATTCGGTGCGCAAGCGTGTTGCAGAAGCACTGTTGTTTGTAGAGAGCCAGTATGGCAAAGAGGAGAAGAAAGACTCAAAACTATCGATCTCGCGCGAAGATTTAGCCAATATCGTGGGTGCCTCTTCAGAAACCGTCATCCGCACCCTGGCAGATCTGAAAGATGAAAAGCTGATTGAGATCAATGGTGGCAAAATTACCATCATGAACAGAGACAAACTTGCCAGGCTACGGGGTTAGTAACCCCTTTCAGTCCCGGCCGTTCTTTAACGCTGAATTTTAGCTGTATATAAAAGCCTTCTATTCCTCATAAGAAGGCTTTTTGCATCAGGAGAAAGAACAAACAAACCAGCAGACCAGGGTGTGCATGCCGGCTTATTACACCTGATTCATGCGCAGCCAGTATACATCCAGCTGCTGTATGGCAGCTGAAAAACCTGGATAATCAATCGGTTTTACCAGATAGCTGTTTGCCCCCATCTGATAGGATAAATCAATATCCCTCCTTTCCGAAGACGAAGTAAACATAACTACAGGAATGGAGCATGTTTGGGGGTTGCCCTTTACATACTGAAGGAGGTCGAAACCGCTTGCGCGCGGCAACTGAATATCCAGCACAATCAGGCAGATATCACCCGGGCGCTCTTTCGAATCCAGGTAAGTTCTGGCATCTTCTGCAGTTGTTACATGATGCAGCAGAATAAATCGTTCCTGCTTCAGGAGAGACCTTTTAAAAAAATCAACACAATACTCATCATCCTCTACCAAAAGAATTTCCATCGGCTTACTCCTCCTCCAGGGGTAATGAAAAACAAAAAGTAGCACCCTCACCAGGCTGGGCCGATGCCCATATTTCACCAGCATGTGCCTCAACAATTCGCCTGGCAATGGCTAAACCAGCACCGGTACCTTCGAAAGCAGCATCTGTGTGCAGTCGCTTAAAAACCTGAAACAGCTCCTGGCTGTAGGCAGGATCAAAGCCTATACCATTATCATTAATACAAAAAACCTGCTTTGCCCCATTCCTGTTATAGCTGATCCTGATGCGGGGAGTTTCCTGCCTGCCTGAAAACTTAATGGCATTGCTGATCAGATTTTCCCATACCTGACGCAGTAAAACAGCATCGCCCCAGGCAGCCTCCATTGGTTCTACTTCAACTTCTGCCTCTTTTTTCAGGGACTTATCAGCCAATACCTGCAGCACCAGGTAGTGCATATCAAAAGAACGCTTATGAATAGCCTTCTTACCAAATTTAGCAAATTCCAGCAGATCATGTATCAGCGTACCCATTCTATTTGCGTTGATCCTGATAATATCGATCAGCCTCTTCTCTTCCTCTCCCAGGCTACTGGCAAACTCTTCTATCAGAATGGTGCTGTAGCCGCTGATTGCCCGCAGGGGCGCCCGCAGATCATGAGAAATAGAGTAAGAGAAAGTACTTAACTCTGCATTAGCTTTCTCCAGATCCTGGTGAGATTTACCCATATTCAGATTGGCTTCCTGAAGTTTTTGTTCCCGGAGCTTAAGCTGTTGCTGTGCCTCCATCAGTCTTATTTCATTTTCGTTGAGAGTATGGTTGGTGGCGAGCAGCTCTTCATTGAAGGAACCCAGTTCATAATTGGCCTCTTCCAGCTGGGTTTGCAGCAGCTGCATCCTGTTTACATCGGCGGTAATACGTCTCAGAGCCAGCAACAGCAGCAGTATACTGGCAGTAGCGGCCACCAGCACCACAGTTCTGTTTTTAGCAGCGCTGTATTCTGCCTCCTTCCTGTTTTCCTGTAAATGTGCTTCCTCCTTGCGCTGTAAGCGGTTCAGCACCAGGTTCAGATGGTCAAATTTTTCCTTTCCCATACCCACCTCGTTCATGGCTTCTTCCCGCCTGCCCTGCTTCATCAAAGCAATGGAAGATCTCACATATGCTATTTTCCGTGCCGTAAGCTTCTTAAGCATTGTTAAATCTGCCTGCTGCCCGGGATGGTTATCAAAATGAGGCTCCAGTATTTCCAACAGCCGGGGCAGTTCTTTTTCAGCCCTGTGAAAAGGGGCCAGAAAATCTTCTTCGCCCGATATCACATACCCTCTGTGCGAGCGCTGAACATCCTTGAGAAGCGATTCAGTGTCTTTTAGCTTCAGGAGCACCTCCTGCATGTTTTCTGCTCCTCTAAAGGCGCGGATGAGCTCTTCCGTAGTCCTGTAATCAAGTATATGCACCAGCGCCACCACAAACAGCCCAAAAGCAAATACACCAATAACTTTGGGTACTAAGAATACTTTAGTTTCCTTCATTAAATAATGCTTATTGAAACATTCCTTGCTTTGAACACATATACTTAAAGATTGGGGAAGGTAAAATACGGAATTATGAAGCAGGATGTGAAAATATTATTGGTAGAGGATTACTCTTACGACGCAGATTTAACAAGGAGAGCTTTAAAAGTAAATAATCTGGATGAATGCTTACTTCATCTTAGCGATGGAAAGGAAGCACTGGATTTTTTACTGGCCAGAGGCAAATACCAGCACCGGCAAAATTTCTCTAATCCTGAGGTAGTGCTGCTCGATCTTGATTTACCTAAAGTGCACGGCACCAAAGTGCTAAAGCAACTACGCTCCGAAGAACGTACCAGGCACATTCCTGTTGTGATACTCACCGTTTCGGCAGATGATCCCCTTATACAGGAGTGTTATACGCTCGGTGCCAATAGTTTTATCATCAAACCGGTAGATTCCGTTAAATTTCATCAGGCTGTTAATGAAATAGGAACTTACTGGCTCAACTATAATAAGAATTTCCCGACGGGAACATCCAATCCACAGTCTGCTCCTTGATGTTTGAAAATATCAATAGGTGTACTCCTGTAAATAACAATAAAAGGAAGTGCCAAAATCGGGGATGCTGTCAACCTCAATGCGCCCTCCATTTTTTTCAATCATGTTTTTTACAATGTGGAGGCCTATCCCTTTTCCTTCACCTTCTTTGGTTAGCCGGCTGAAGGGCTTAAAAAGGTCATTACCCAGCCGCTTCAGATCCATACCACTACCATTGTCTTTCACTTTGAGCAATATGATACCCTGCACCTGCTCTGTGGTTAACGCCAGTTTTAGCTTTCGTTCCGGATCGCGGTATTTCAGGGCGTTGCTAAGCATATTCCGGAATATACTTTCCAGAAAAGCCTCCACATAGTATATCTGTGGCTGCTGGCTGAAATCAACAATTACCTGTGCATCAACTTCTTCTATCTGGCTCCTGAAATCAGAACAGATCCTTTTCCAGACCTCTTCAAAATATAGCTCCCTGGCAACCGTATTACTGCTGTGCTGGGCTTCAATCACCTCTACCAGCCCAATCAGGGTATGGTCAAGCTTGCTTACCGATCGGTGCAGCTCCTGCATGGTTCGTTCTTTATTAGCAGTTTTTTCAAAAAGGCTAAGCAGCAACTTCAGGTTGGCTACCGGGCTGCGCAGGTCATGGGCGGCGGTGTACACAAAAGTATCGAGGTACTGATTAATGCGGATAAGCTCGCCTTCTTGATGTTCCAGTTCTGCTATCTTTTCCTGTAACTGCTGTTCATATTTGATCAGTTCAGTGATGTTCCTGGAAATTACCAGTACGTTTTGCACCTTTTCGCCCCACTTGTCAAGCTCCGGGGCCAGCACTACGTGGTAGTATTGCTTTTCTCCATCACCGGCCGATTCGGTAGTATAAGTTACCTTTTCTCCCGTACGCAGCACCCTTAGCATGTTCTCTATCCAGTTTTTATCCCGGGTAGCTTCTATAGCAATATCTTCTGCATGTTTCCCCACCCAGTAATCGGCCGACTGGCCTGTATCTCTGAAAAAAGCATCGCTGATATACATCAGGTTTAAATTGCGGTCATAACGAGCCACCACGTCGGGCAGGTGTGTCATCAGAGAACGCCAGCTACTTTCGGCTCTTTCCAGCTCTCCGGCTTTATCCTTCAGCTCATCGTTCAGGCGTAAAATCTGATCCTGAATATGCTTAAGACCGCTAATATCTACCAGCAGCAGCACAACCCCTCCTACTTTATTCTCCTGGGTTTTGTAGGGCAGAATACGCATCAGGTAGGTAGTGCCGCTCTGCAGGTCAAGCACTTCTTTTTCCAGTGGGCTCAGCAGTTCCAGCACCTTATGGGCATCCTGCTCAAAAGCCGAATAGTTAAAATTATTGGTAAAGTCCTTCAGGTAACGGCCACTATCGGCCTCCTGTATGTTGAACAAAGCTTTGGTTAGCGGCGTAAACTTACGGATCCGCAGCTGTTCATCCAGAAAAATTACGCCAATCTCGGCCGCATTGATCAGGTTGCTTAAGTCGTTATGCGTTTCATGCAGGTTCAGCAGGCTTTCGTTCAGCTCGCTGTTCAGGGTAGAAAGCTCCTCGTTTGCCGACTGCAGCTCTTCATTCATGCTCTGCAGCTCTTCGTTTGCAGAGAGCAGTTCTTCGTTTGCTGTTTGCAGTTTTTCGTTTGTAAGCTCCAGTTCCTCAGAAGTTTGCTGCAGCTCAAGCCTGGCAAAGTTCAGCTCTCTTTCCAGTTCATCAAGTGCATTGCCTGCATCGGTTTTTTTACTATTGTCTTCAGCTGCGGCAGCAGCTTTTGCCATCGTAACCCTGGAGGCCGGTGGCTGCGGAAAAAACTGCACCAGCATAAGCGGATGATCAGTGTCAGTGTCCTTAATTTTCTGAAACCGGAGGCTAAGCAGGCGTTGTTCATCTTTGCTGGCATATACAATATCCGAATAGAAAGCTTCTCCGCCATCTTTCTCCAGCTTGCGCATTCCACTTCTGAAGATCACTTTCAGGGTATCGTCCAGCAGATCAAGCACCTGCAGGCTGGGCTGTTTTCCCCTGAACTTGATGTAATCATCCACTTTTCCCTGCGTGTACACCACCTCCTGGTCCGCATTCAGAAATATAGAAGGTGGAATATGATCCAGCAGCACCTGTTCATAATATTCCAGTTTCTGAGCAGTATTATCTGCCTGGCTTTTTCTTTTCATAGACACGACAGAGGTTGAGGAAGTAGAATAATCGAGATATCCTGAAATATAACTAAACTTCTCCTGCTTCACATTATTGATATAGATCTTCCACTTCTTATTCAGGGGGCGGAATAATTTTTTATAAGCCCCGTTAGACTCGTTCGAACCCAATATCATTACACCTCCCGGTTTAAGGGCAAAGTGGAATTTCATGAACAGCTTTTTCTGAGCTGCTGTATTCAGGTAAATGAGCACATTGCGGCAGGTGACCAGGTCAATATTGATAAAAGGCGGATTCTTCAGCAGGTTATGCCGGGCAAATACCAGCTTCTTACGTATTTCCCTCCGCACATAAAACCATCCGCCCTGCTCATAAAAATATTTACCGGCCTGCTCTGGTGTTAAATACCCGGGCAGGGCCTGGTACTTTCCCTCTGTTGCTGTTTTGAGTGAATCCTCGTTAATATCAGAAGCAAATATGGTAAAGGAGCCTTCCATGCCCTTCCCTTCAAAAAATTCATTCAGCAGAATGGCCAGGGTATAGGCTTCTTCTCCGGTAGAGCAGCCGGCGCACCAGACCCTGAGTGGATCTGCCTCAGTCTGGTTTTTTAATAAATAAGGAATTACTTCTTTGGTTACTGCTTCAAATACTTCTGCATCCCGAAAAAAATCTGTGAACCCGATCAGTAAGCTCTGCTTCAGGCGCTGCACTTCTTCAGGTCTTTTCTGCAGCAGCTCCAGGTAAAGTGCGGGTTGCACCATCTGCAACTCTCCCATGCGTTTGCCAATCCTCCTGTACAGCGTATTCGGTTTATATTCTTTCAGATTGAGCTCGGAATTGGCACTTATAAACTGAATAATGCCCTCCAGCTCGTGGGGCCGCTGTGGCTGCGCAGTAAGCTGCTTTTGTTCTTGAATTTTATCATCATGCCGATGCACCCAGTCCAGAATCCATTTTCCCAGCACAGCCACCGGCGCAGTAAAGGTAGCAAACCCACTTGCCAGGGCAGCACTGGGCATACCATCAACCTCGGCCTCTTCGGGAGACTGCACCAACACCTGTCCTCCCTTATTTGTGATGGCCTCTATGCCAAAAGAGCCGTCGGTTCCAGCACCGGAAAGCAGTACGGCAATTGCCCTTGGACCATAGGATTCTGCAAGAGAACCAAAAAAATAATCGATGGGATAAAGTTTTCGCTTTTTCCCATTTGTCTTTGTAACCTGAAACTGATTATTACGTAATTCAAGTTTATGGCTCTTTGTCAGCACATATAAATTACCAGGGGCAATCACCATTCCATCTTCAATAGCATAAATAGGATATGCGGTATGTTTTTGGAGTAATTTATCAGACAGGCTCTTATGCTGCGGGGCAAGATGTCGTATCAAAATCAGCGCCAGCTGAGGATCAACTGGCAGGTGAGCAATAAAGGATTCAAACGCTTCCAACCCTCCGGCTGATGCGCCAATTCCAACCACATAAAAATCTTCTGGCATTGTTCGTTAAAGGTAATAGAAATTAATAGGCTTTTAATCTTTAAATCCTTTACTTTTCCTGTGCTTATTAACCATTAACTAAAACTCAATTCTTTTTTACATTTGAAGGCTATGATCAAGAATTTGCTTCTGATCGATGATGACGTTATCTACTCATTTGTTTTTCCTGAATTAGTTAAGCAAAGCGGTAAGGTTGAGCATTTTCATATTGAGAATGACGGGCAGAAAGGACTGGAGTACCTGCAGCGCTGTGAAGTTTTTCCCGACCTTATTGTACTGGATCTGAAGATGCCTGTAATGGATGGCTTTGGATTTTTAGAAGAATACGGCCAGCACTTCGCTGATAAATTAAAAAACACGGTCCTGGTGGTGATGACCAGCTCTATACGTCAGAAAGATCGTGAAGAAGTAATGCGCCATAGCTTTGTCAATGATTATTTAAGCAAACCTATTACTGAATCGCTGCTCAACCAGATTACTGAAAAATACTTTGTAGCTTAGGCCTGTCCAGGCTCTGGCTCTAGTTTCTGATTCGACTGTTCATCAGCCCCTCCTATTCCACATAAGATATACCCTTAAATGTCTGCAGGCCAGGCGCAAACTAACTTCAATGCACTGCAGCCCCCCCTACCTCATGATGATAAGGGTGCCTGGTTTACAACATCTAAAATAAAAACCAAGCTTTTTTAAGCGCTGTATTATGAAAACAACCTGTTTATTCACACTGCTGCTGGCTGTGTTCTTTCTCACAGCATATCATATTTCTGCCTTGGCGCAGCAGAAGCCTGTTGGTATTTTTAGTGGCAGCACAGATGTAGGCAAGGTGCAGAACCCCGGTTCAGCTACTTATAATCCGGAAAATCAGCAATATGAGATTGCAGGATCAGGGTATAACATCTGGTTCGACCACGATGAATTCCACTACCTCTGGAAGCGCATGAAAGGGGATTTTATTCTTTATACCCGCGCCCGGTTTGTAGGAGAAGGCGTTGACCCGCATCGTAAAGTGGGCTGGATGGTACGCAAAAATCTGGAGGGCAACTCCCCGCATGTTAACGCGGTTGTGCATGGCGATGGCCTTACCTCGCTTCAATATCGTGAAACCCCGGCTGGCGAAACCCGGGAACAGCGCTCCGCAATAAGCGGTGCAGATGTAATACAGCTGGAACGAAAAGGAAATACCTACACCATGCGTGTGGCTAAATTTGGAGAACCCTTTGTAACCGAAGAGGTCTCAAACCTGGACCTCGGAGATGAGGTGTATGTAGGATTGTTTGTAAATTCTCATAATCCGGATGTTACAGAACGGGGTATTTTCAAAGATGTACGCATATCGGTACCAGCCCCCAGCAGCCTGGTGCAGTACCAGAAGTATATAGGCAGCCACCTGGAGATACTCGATGTGTTTACCGGCGACCGGGAGATTATCTACAGCGTACCCAATTCCATACAGGCACCCAACTGGACTCCCGACGGCAAAACCCTTATTTACAACAGCGATGGCCTGATGTATACCTTTGATCTGGCCACCCGTACGCCAAAACTGCTTAACACTGGTGAAGTAAAAAAC